>JAUWMO010000008.1 GCA_030613125.1 Bacteroidota bacterium
CCATGATGGAACTTATGGACTGATTCTTACTGATCGGTATTGAAAAGTCACCTCATTGTCTCACCTAATAAGAAGTACCTGAATAAAACACATATAAATAACTGAAATACACGCATATTAAAATTTAGTGAATATCCCTCCTTTAGTGACCGGAATGTAATGTGAGTATTTTGGACTGCGAAAGTTGAGTCCCCTACGAAAAGTATTAAACTACGAATTTTGC
This sequence comes from Bacteroidota bacterium, assembly GCA_030613125.1. Classification (GTDB taxonomy): domain Bacteria; phylum Bacteroidota; class Bacteroidia; order Bacteroidales; family VadinHA17; genus JAUWMO01. The sequence goes on from JAUWMO010000008.1 coordinate 224, forward strand.
CACTAAGACACTAAGACACCAAGATTCACAAAGAAAAGAAATCCAGAACCTTAAGCTTAGTGTTTCTTTGTGCCTTTGAGTCTTTGTGGCGAGAAAGTTACTTTTCGGAGTGGGCTCAAAGTTCAACTTCAAAATAAAGCAATAAGCTATCTTAATCCTTCAAGTTTCTGATGGATAAAATAATGAATAGTACCAATCCCAAAAACAGCAACAAGCGATAATATTATTTCAGAGGAAAGTAATATCTCAACTACCTGTTTTGTTAATTCCGGCACCCATTCAGCATATTTTCCAAGTTCAACAACTTCTGTTATTTTATGAAAAATGCCGCCACCTGCAGTTGAGGAAGAGTATAATCCGGAAATAACAAGCATTACAATAACGATGAAGCTAATTAAGCCCCATATCCATTTGGGAATTACAGGAGTATAACTTAATTGTTTTATTTGTATCTCACTTTCGATCCTTTCAATCAGGTTCTGCGTAAAATCAGCCGGAGCCCGATCTTTTCCTGCCTTTAAAAAAACATCTTTGATATTTTCATCTACTTTTTGAACAGAAGAATTATTTTTTGAAACCATAACTTTTAATATTTCTCACTGTTAACCATTTCATTTTTACTTTCCTTAATTAATTCAGCATGAAGCTTATTCCTTATTCTAAACAACCTGGTTTTTACATTTGACTGAGATATTGAGATAACTGAAGAAATTTCCTCTACAGGGCATCCGTCATAATAATACAACATTATTATAGTCCTGTCTGATTCATTTAATTTTAAAAGTACTTTGTTAAGCTCCCTTTTTTGTTCTTCCCTTTCTTCCCAATCAGACTCACTTTCAATAAAATTGATTCCGGATTCTGTATTTTCCAGATCCTCAAACGAAACAATCCTGTTCTTTTTCTTCCTTAATCTTGAGATACATTCGTTGTAAGTGATCCTGTATAACCATGTAGAGAATTTTGACTTCCTCTGAAATTTCGGAATAGCATGAAATGCTTTTAAAAAAGCATCCTGGGCAGTTTCTTCTGCTTCTTCCCTGTTCCTGATAAGTCCTATTGCCAATGTGAAGACCATATCCTTATACTTATCTACAAGAGACGCAAAGGCCCGGGTCTGCCCGGCCAGCACTTGCTCAACAATAAAAATATCATTCTCCGTTGTCATCACTTCTTTGACGTAAAGATGTTCCAGTGGTTACATTTCCATTCGAAGTTATAAAAACTTTAATAATAATATTGAAGCAACAGTTAATATAAATATTCAAAAAATTGTAACCGAAAAGATTTTCCCTCGTCAAAAAAGCAAACGAATTAATTATTCACTTAAAAACTATGAATTATGGAAGATTTTTTAATTGTCCTGGTAATTTTCGGTACACTTTTCGGTATAATGTATGTTTACTTAACTGTACGAAACAAAGAAAGGCTTGCTCTTATTGAAAAAGGGGCTGATGCTAAATTATTTAAATCTGAAACGAAATACAGTTGGAAAAACTTTGCACTTTCATCAGGCATGTTTTTAGTAGGTGTTGCCCTTGGAGTTATTGTGGCAGGAATAATTGAAGCAACAACAACCATTGATAATGAGGTTGCATATCCTTCAATGATTTTTCTGTTTGCAGGCCTAAGCCTTATATTCTATTTTTTCCTTGCCAGGAAACTTAAAAATGGTAAATAATAATCATTGCTGGCAGAATAAAATAAAACCAGGGTAGCAACATGGACTGTTTGCTACACTGGTTTTTAATTGTAAAGTGATTATTTGAATCACCAACGGTTTTGAATAACTGTAGTCAACTCTCCGGAAATTTTTTACTGCCCACGATAATATCTTATCATTTTAATAATAGCCTCCTGACATACCGGACAAAAACCTTTTGCACTGTTACTTTTCATTCTGCAATCAAGGTAAGGCCTGTATACTCCCTTTGCAACATATCCCCCACCCTCAAATACTCCAACAACATCTGAATAATCCCCGGAATTTGGGGTAGGTACCGGGATTCCTTTTTTTACCATACTTTTCCATTTTGATCCAAAATCTACCAACGTGGTAATATTTGGTTCCCATGGTTCTTCTGAAAGATCGTAAAATTCATTGTAAGCCACGTCAGAGGTATAGTATTCATCGGCCAATCCGGCAAATCCATGTCCGAGCTCATGCACCAGAACAATAGGTGAAAGGTCATTATCACTGGTGCTGGCAGTATAATGATTATATATTCCGCCTCCGCCATAACGATCAGTATTAATTAATACAATGATATGATCATATGGCACAATCCCTGCAATATCACATATAGATTTCATATCGGAACTGGTAAGATATCGGGAAATGTCAAAAGTGTAATATGAAAAATTCATAACTGTATTCCTGTAAATGCCTTCTCCCGGAATATCAGTTCCTGATTCCCGGGAGGGAGATTCTACAGCCCATATATTGAAATCTTCATAAAATGCATTAAAAGGAACAGTTGATAATAATTCCCCTGAAAGCCGTTTCACATCTTCCCTGAATGCCTGCATCTCTTCCATAGTATATCCCTCAGGCAGGAATACCAGATCAATATGATTCACCGGATCACCGGAATATTTCACTTTATTCACTTTATATTTACAGGGTTTCTCATCCCTGATAAAATAATTTCCGGGATTTACATATGTTTCCAATAGAATCCTGTTCTTATTTTTCTCCCCCCTCTTTAAAAACCTTACAAAAACCGATTTCCTGGGATATGGAATCCTTGTTACCTGATAAAATGAACGTGTGGTGTTTCTGGCCTCATCAGTTGTTTGCCATTCCTGGAACAAGGTGCTAAAACCCCTTGAATATATCAGTTTACCTGAAACTGAATCAAGAACTTCAATACGGAACTCCCCATAATCTAATGGATCTGTCAGGTTATTTACCGGCCCGCCCCAAAATGGTTCCCTTTTTAATTGTTCCAGACCAATTGCAGTCTTATTTGCATCTCCCATAAGATAATAATCAATCCTAAGAGAACCTGAACTGAAAAATCTCTCATACTGGATCTGAGCGCTCAGAATGCATGAGAACATGAAGCTTAGAATAAAAACATTAAAAACAGGTTTGCTAATAAATTTTATGTGTCTCATGTGTTTAAAGCTTTATTTAAAGTTCTGAATGTTAATTATAACATTCCTGCTTTACTCCAGGCCTGATTAAGGTTTGGATATCTGTTGTATCTGCAGGTTTTATGATGAATAAAGTTAGGGATTAATTATTATCATATTAAATTTGTTTTAAATTTTTAAATTAACATGATAACTTATGGACTTCAAAATTATTGACTGGTTAATTTCACTTGGATTTTCTGATAGTTTGGCTATTCTGACCAAAACTATAATTTATATTATAGTATTTGTTTTTCTAAGTTACCTTGCAAATTTTATTACCCGGAAAGTTATTATAAGAGTAATTACAGCCATCATCCAAAAAACAAAAAATAACTGGGATGATATTTTCTTACAAAACAAGGTTCTTAACAAGCTTTCTCATCTGGTACCAGCTCTGATCATCTACTATTCTGCCGAACTGGTGTTCAGGGATTATCCTCAATGGATACCAATAATACAAGATTTTGCATATATCTATATCATTATAATTTCGATGATGGTTCTGAATTCCGCCATCATGGCATTTCATGCAGTTTATAATACACTTCCAGTTTCCAAAGACCGGCATATTAAGGGTTATGTTCAAGTAGTGCAGATTGTTGTGATATTTATTGGTTTAATGCTGATTATTTCAGTCCTTTTTAATACAAATCTGAGTAAACTTTTCACAGGACTTGGCGCTCTTGCAGCTGTTCTGATGCTAATTTTTAAAGATACCATTTTAGGTTTTGTAGCAAGTATCCAGTTGTCAGCCAATAGAATGGTAAAGCCGGGTGATTGGATTGCTATGCCTTCAAAAAAAGCTGATGGAACTGTTCTTGAGATCAACCTGAACACAGTAAAAGTTCAGAACTGGGATAAAACCATAAGTACAATTCCTACCTATGCTCTGGTTTCAGAATCATTTCAGAACTGGAGAGGAATGGAGGAATCAGGGGGCAGAAGGATAAAAAGATCTGTAAATATTGATATGACCAGTATAAAATTCTGCACAGCGGAGATGATCAGTAAATTCAGAAAGATCTATCTTTTAAAAGACTATATAGAAAGCCGGGAAAAAGAAATTAATGAATACAATAAAGAGCATAAAGTTAATCCTTCAGTTGTTGTCAATGGAAGGAAAATGACAAATATAGGTACCTTCAGGAAATATGTTGAAGAATACCTGACTGCGCACCCTCTTGTTCATAATGATATGACATTTTTAATACGTCAGCTTCAACCTAATGATAATGGCTTGCCGATTGAGATTTACGTTTTCAGTAAGGATCAGAAATGGGCTAATTATGAAGCTATTCAGGCTGACATCTTCGATCACATCCTTGCTGTGATCCCTGAATTTGAACTGAAAGTATTTCAGAATCCTACCGGAGCTGATTTTGCCAGCTGGAAATAGACCGGAAACAGTATTTTAATATTATTTCAGGCTGACTTAATTAGGGACATTCGCTAAAAAGAAACAGCATAACTGAAATTAACTTCCGAAATAGTGAATGGTGGATTGTTGAATTGTTGAACTGATGAATTGTTGAACTGTTGAACTGGTGAATTGTTGAATTGCGGATTGTGAACTGCGGACTGTGGACTGCGGATTGAAACTTCTTACCAGGTATTTGTCATATTCATGTACTCATAGACTCAACATGGGTTCCAGCGTCTTTGCCTTACTATTTCATACATAAGGACGGCCGCTGCAACAGAAACATTCAATGAGTTCACCTTACCCATTAAAGGAATTTTAACTTTGGTATCAGCCAGGTGTAAGATTTTGTCTGAAATTCCCTTTTCCTCTGATCCAAAAACTAAAGTGATTGGACCATTCAGGTCAGTTTCATGGTACAGGTATTCTCCTTTCTCGCATGCAGCAATTATCTTTAATCCGGATTCTTTTAAGAAAATTATAGAGTCAACAAGATCTCTGGTCCTGCAAACAGGGAGTATATGCAGAGCTCCGGAAGAGGTTTTAATGGCATCTTCATTTATTTGGGCAGATCCTTTTTCAGGAAAAATCAATCCATTCACTCCGGTGCATTCTGCAGTCCTGGCAATTGCTCCCATATTTCTAACATCTGTGATCCCGTCTAAAGCAATAATAAAAGGAACTTTTCCTTTCTCAAACAATCCTGGTACCAGGTTTTCAATATTGCTGTATTCAATAAGCGATAGAAAAGCTATAACGCCCTGGTGATTTTTCCTGGATATTCTTTGGAGTTTTTCATTTGGGACCAACTGAAAAGGAATTCTTTTATCCTTAAGGAGCCTTATCAAATCCCTGCTTCTGTCATTATACAACTCTTTCCGTACGTATACTTTTTCAATCTCCTTACCGGATAAAACCGCTTCAATTACGGAATGCAGGCCATATATTATTTGAATTTTTTGCTCCCTGTCCCTTTGAGCTTTGTCATTCATTTTTTACAATAAAAATATTCCCTTGTCGCCATGACCTAACAGCCTGTCCCCATCTGGATGTTAAATCAGCAGTGCGTTGAAGTCTGTAAACGTTCTGTGAAAACGGACTATCCATTTTCCGGAATGTGAATTGGATCTTATTGTCACTAAACTCTTTACCATATACCCATCGCTCTTCAGCAGGAGTTTTATATAAACTGCCCGGCGGACCATAAATAATATAAATCATGCCCCGGTCGGTTCTCCACCCTTCTTTGAAGGATGTAAAATAATAATTTGCATATAATACACGATTATAATATATCCGTATTAATTCTTTTGCCCTGTCAATATCCCCTGCCGCTTCAAGCCAGTAATTATCTACAGCAAGTTTTGCACTTTCCTGTTTTTTCATTTTCCTCATCTCATTATCAGAAAGCAGGTAAATTAACGGATCTACCAGTTGCTCCGGTGTTTTTACCGATGGATAGTGCTCGCCCAGGTAATAAATATTACAACCCGACCTATCTTCAGGGTCAATTACGTATTGATATATCCCCTTTCGATTTATTCTTATGCCGACAGTATCCCAATAGGGCATTATCCATACGCTGTCTGGTTCATCCAAAGTAAAAGGGGTAGGGATTAACAGGTTTGGTGAATATGGAATTCTAATATCCGGTTTATAGTATCTTACATAAAGTGTATCGAATGTTTTCCTGGAAAAATATACATCGAACATCATATTACTGTCAATAACCGGATTAAATATCATACTTCTCGAAAGATGGTCAAGCACCAAAAAATTCTGTGAATTTGTTTCTGATGAACGATCAACTGAAATAAATGATTGAACAGCGCTCCGCCTTAACCGATCCATGATCACAACTTCAATAATATATTTTTTTAATGGTTCTGTTTTTAGTGTAATATTGGTCACAAACTCCTTTTTAAGGCCTTCTAATCGTAACGGAAACTCTAGTGAAGCTGAGTCAACCATCAACCGGCCTCTTCCAATTTCAAATGATCTGTATTTTATGCTTAACCATGCCTGGTAGGTGCCTTTATCATTTGCCTGATTAAACAGAAGCTCCACAGGATAAACTTTAACCATTAAATTTGTAGTAGAATCAGAATTATGATAAACCAGGAAACGTGGATGTAAAGAGGAAGCCCCGGGTTTATACAGATAGGAAAGGTTTTGACCGGAACTAATCTGGGGATTATATGTTTTACATGTCAGTAAAAAAAATACTGAAAACAGGCCAAATACAATTGTGATCCGGTTTTTCATACAAAACTCTTCTTTCAGTCTTTACAAATTAAAGATATATAAAGTTTTTTGACAAATAATTATTCTTCTTCTAAATGACAATATTTTTACAAAACTTATGCCATAAAAGCAGTTAACCCGGAAAATTACCTGACGGTGATATCGCCCCACTTACAGCGGGGCTAAGTTCATAAATTTTCTACAGCCTGTCCCGAGTATCGGGACTAAATCGGGGGCTCACTCTTTGCTTCCCTTTGGCCACCATACATTGGTTAAAAAATATTGACCGGATTAAATATTTTCAGTTACATCCAATCCGAATTCTTCAATCATTTTAATACCGATATTTTCTAATTCATCAAGAACAGGATTATAAATTTCAGGAAGCACCGGCCTATAAACTCCTTTTATCGTGATCTTCCCTTCAAGGATCATTTTTACGCCAATAGCTGCTGGCAGGGCAACAGTTCTGGCAACAGAAGTGTCAGTAGCTGGCGATCCAAAATCAAGCATTCTGGATTTTATAACCTCTTTCTTACCATCAGGATAACTTGCAAGGAAAACATGCTGCAAAGCAACCATATCTTTTTCTTCCGGAGCAAGTTTCATTTTCTCTATCATGAGATCTGAAGTAACCTCAAACGGTGAGTCTTCATGCCTGTTCATTGGTTTTGAATCAAAAATACCTAACCAACCAAGAGCATTAATCGCGTGAGAAGCTGGTTCGATTTGCAAATACTCAGCAGCTTTTTTTTCAATATCCGAAGCATTTTCAGCATCTATAAGAGCTGCCACCAGATCAGCGTACGTCATTTGACAGAGATTCATTTTATCATAAGTGATCAGCTTTAGCTTTTTCATGGCATCCAGGGTTTCACACCATCCCGGGAACCGGAAAGTTCCCCTGAACATAGTTTTTGTTTCCGGGATACCATATATGTCAATATATTGAATAGAATCCCTGTTAGGATATACTTCGAGTCTTCCAACCTCCGGAAAATCAACAGTAAATGTGTCTTTAAATAAATCCTCAGTAGGTACATAAACTTCATTTCCCTTTTTCAAATATTTCCCATCATTATTCCCTGCCATTACCACTCCTTTCGGACTCCATGAAAACTTATATTTAAATGGATTATCTGCATTATCTGGTGCAGGGAGGGCGCCACAAAGAGAGTGAAATTCTTCAATTTTACCATTCTTATCATGGACATTATCAATAATTCTCATAGCCGACATATGATCAATCCCAGGATCAAGGCCAATTTCATTGAGGATGATTATCCCTGCTTTTTTCGCTTCTTCATCCAATGCCTGCATTTCCGGTTTCACATATGAAGTTGTAACCATGTCTTTGCCATGTTTAATGCAAAGTTTTGCAACTTTTACATGAAAAGTATATGGCAATAAACTTACAGTCAGATCATGCTCTGCAATCATTTGTTCCATTGTAACTTCATCATCTGTTGTCCAGCCCAAAGCTGTACCATTAGGATGACCTTTAATCATTGCATCCGCTTTGGATTTTGTTCGTGATGCAACAGTAACCTTATAATTATGTTCTAAAAGAAAGGTGACTATAGGCTTAACAACCAATCCTGCACCCAGAATTAAAACTTTTTTCATCGGGAATATTTTTTTGATTTACCTGCCGAAATTATAATTTATTTTAAGGATAAAAAATGGAATTTATCAGGGAATACTAAGTTATAAAACATATTTCGTAATTTTGTAAAGAATTTGTTTATTTCTTACCAGGGTAAAATAAAATTCAGCATTGAATAAGCCGGCGATCAAAGTGGAAACTCCCCTGATGAAGCAATACAACAGGATAAAATCACAGCATCCTGATGCTGTCTTGCTATTTCGTGTAGGAGATTTTTATGAGACATTTGGAGAGGATGCAATTAAAGCCTCAGAGATTTTAGGTATTACCCTGACCCGGCGTGCCAATGGCGCAGCATCTTTTATTGAGCTTGCCGGGTTCCCCTATCATGCCCTGGACACTTATTTGCCAAAACTTGTCAGGGCCGGTCAGAGGGTAGCTATATGTGAACAGCTTGAAGATCCTAAACTTGCCAAAAAAATTGTTAAACGGGGAATAACAGAATTAGTCACACCGGGAGTTTCCTTAAACGATAATGTTTTGGAACATAAGGAGAACAATTTCCTTGCTTCAGTCCATATAGAGCATAAATTTGCTGGACTCTCTCTACTGGATATTTCCACCGGCGAATTCCTTACTGCTGAGGGCAGTTATGAATACGTAGATCAATTATTGAATAATTTTCAGCCAAAAGAAATTTTAATCGAAAAATCGAAACAACAAATATTTTCCGATGCTTTTGGTAACAAATTTTATACCTATAAACTTGATGACTGGGTTTTCAAGGAAGAAACCTCTATAGACCGGCTATTGAAACATTTTCAAACCACATCTTTAAAAGGATTTGGAGTAAACGATTACTATTTTGGAATCATTGCTGCAGGCGCCATACTGCAATACCTCGACATTACCCAACATACACAGCTCCAGCACATTACCACAATTTCCCGTATTGAGGAAGATCGTTTCGTGTGGTTAGACAAATTTACTATCCGAAATCTTGAATTATTTCATTCTCTGAATGAAGGAGCAAAAACACTTGTTGATATAGTAGACCATACTATTTCACCGATGGGAGCCAGGATGTTGAAAAGATGGATAGCAATGCCACTCAAAGAGATTCAACCTATTAATGAGAGACATGAAATTGTCGACTTTTTGCTAAAAAACTCTGCACATAAGGAAAAACTGGAAGAACAGATCCGATTAATTGGTGATCTGGAAAGATTGATCTCTAAGGTGGCTGTTGGCAGGATCAATCCAAGGGAGTTGGGCCACATGAAGAATGCCCTGTATGCTCTGGACCCTATGCGTGATATATGTGAATCTTCAGGTCTTGGTCCAATGAGGAAAACAGGTGAACAGTTGAATCCCTGTAATCAGATACGGGAGAAAATTGAGAAGGAACTGAATCCTGATCCGCCTATCCAGGTAAACAAAGGAAATGTTATTGCCTCAGGTGTTTCAAAAGAACTTGATGAGTTAAGAAAAATTCTTTACTCGGGTAAAGATTATCTTGTGGATTTGCAGCAAAGGGAAAGTGACCATACCGGAATTACATCCTTGAAAATTGGCTTTAACAATGTTTTCGGGTACTATATTGAGGTAAGAAATACACATAAGGAAAAGGTACCTGCTGAATGGATCAGAAAACAAACTCTTGTTAGCGCAGAAAGATATATAACCGAAGAGTTAAAAGAATATGAGAATAAAATATTAGGTGCCGAGGAAAAAATACTTGAACTTGAAACATCTCTTTTTAATGATCTGGTTCTGAGCCTTGCAGATTATATACCGGCAATTCAGCTAAATGCTTCAGTTATTGCAAAAATTGACTGTCTTCTCTCCTTTGCAACTATTGCTCAGCAATTCAAATATGTCCGGCCATTATTGGATAATTCTGAATCGATTGATATAAAACAAGGCAGGCATGCTGTTATTGAACAACAACTGCCCCTTTCTGAAGAATACATTCCAAATGATGTTTACCTTGATAATGAAAAACAGCAGATCATCATTTTAACCGGACCAAACATGTCAGGGAAATCAGCCTTATTAAGACAAACTGCTTTAATTGTCCTTCTCTCCCAGATGGGATCTTTTGTTCCGGCCCTGTCTGCCAGAATAGGTATTGTTGATAAAATTTTCACACGGGTAGGAGCCTCTGATAACATATCTCTTGGAGAATCAACATTTATGGTTGAAATGAATGAAGCTGCAAGTATACTGAACAATTTATCCTCACGCAGCCTTGTACTGCTTGATGAGATTGGAAGGGGAACAAGTACTTATGATGGAATTTCCATAGCCTGGGCAATGGTCGAATATATTCATGAAAATCCTGCCGGAAAGGCAAAAACCCTTTTCGCCACCCATTATCATGAACTTAATGAGATGGAAAATTCCTTTTCAAGAGTGAAAAATTATAATGTATCTATAAAGGAAATGGATGATAAAGTGCTGTTCATAAGAAAGTTGAAAAGAGGAGGCAGTGAACACAGCTTTGGTATTCATGTAGCAAGGATGGCAGGAATGCCCAAAAGTGTTGTGAAACGGGCTGATGAGATCCTTAAAGAGTTGGAGCTTTCACATGAGAAACAAAGCCTGACTAAACCAGTTTCTGACCTGGCTGAACACAGAGAAGGGTTTCAATTGAGCATTTTCCAGCTTGATGATCCCGTGCTACAGCAAATAAGGGATGAGCTTATCGATATTGATATCAACCACCTGACCCCTTTGGAAGCCCTGAATAAGCTGAATGAGATTAAAAAACACTTAGGAAAATAATGAATATCAGCCAAAAACTTTGGTGGGATTTTGTGTTTTAGCCCCGAAAGCTTTCGGGGTAGTGGCGAAAAAGCCACTTTTCGGAGTACACTCAAATTTCTTGTTCAAAAGATTTTCTGGTTTGTTTTTCTTGTTCGATTCCTTCCATTCCGGTCCTGATCACAATCTGGATTTGTTTGATAATAGCATTTGGACCGGTTAACCTTACATCAAATCCAACCCCAGGCTTCGCAAAGCGATCCCTATGGGAGAAGCCTGGGGTTATTTATATTTGGACAAAAGTGAATAGTAATAAAACAATATTGGTGTATAAAATTATTTTTGAATTAATTAAAAAGTAGTATTTTTGCAGGCACAATTAAAATAAGCGAAAATAGCTCAGTTGGTAGAGCACGACCTTGCCAAGGTCGGGGTCGCGGGTTCGAGTCCCGTTTTTCGCTCAACAAAAAAGGCCGCCGCAAGGCGGCTTTATTATTTTCATACGACCATAAAAGCTTGCTTTTAAATAGTCGATAAGGAAACAAACGATAGGTTGCGTTTTTTTGTTGATAGCATCCCCCCTTGGGTCCGCGATTCACGATGCAGGAGTGAAAAGGAATTTCGTTTAGTAAAGCTAATTACTGATAGTTTTGTAAAAGATAAAAATATATTAATTTTGCGGAGCTCTGTCCGGGTGGCAGGACCGACCGGTTGGAAATTTGAATGATGAAAGATGATTGATGAACGAAAAATTCTATCATAGCTCATATTTTGACTTTCATACTTCAAATTGTCCAGTGCCCGCCCGGCTGAAAACGTTCGGACAGGGACAATTTTAGGGAGGGGCCGGGTTGCAGGGTGGACCAATTCCGCCACCAGATAAATAAAGGAATTTTAATATTACAATAAAGTTGACATTTGCCAAATAACAGATAATTACTGCCCGGGTGGCGGAATTGGTAGACGCGCTGGACTTAAAATCCAGTGGCCTTTTTGGCTGTGCGGGTTCAAGTCCCGCCCCGGGTACAAAAACAGCAAGAGTGTGAGGAAGGAGCAAGAGCTATTGCCAACTTCTTGCTGTTTTTTCCTCTATACTCAAACTATTCACTCTTCTGAATTATGTTCAACTTCGAAAACGTAAATAGACACATGAATCAGATAAAAGCAACAGCTCATATAACATTTTTCTATGACAAAAACAGATTTAATCCGTAACTCCGCATCAAATTTACGTAATATGTATTTTGAGTTTATTAAGTAGAGTTTCTGTTTTTTTTGTATACTCAGCTAAATGCCATTGACCATTGATTTTTATTTTTTTTACTTCAGCCAAATGCATTAAGAGATCTTTAGGGGAGTAGTTTTTTAATAGTTTGTTTTCTTTTAACAATATATATATCTGATAATATAATTTTAAAGCCATATATGAAATAAACATCCAGCCTTGCAATGCTATTTCATTATGCATGTATGATTTGTCAACTTCCAATATGTTTTTCATGGCATCAATCATTGTTTCAATATCTCCTCTTGTTTTATATGTTTTATAAACTTCTTCCGCAGACTTCTCACGCAAGTTGGAAAGTAAAGCTAAAGTGCCAAAGCTTTTAATTTTTAATTTGGACTTTTCGAATGTATATTTTTCAGGATGTGTTTTAATCCTGGATAAATAGTCGTTTTCTTCTTTTGTTTTCAGGTATGAATCATAGTACAAATAAGCTGGCCTGTCATCCATTGTAAATTGATGGTACCAAATAAATCGTTTTTGGTGTTCAAAATACCCATCAAACCCAACGTTATCAGGTTTTTGTATGCTTTGATAATCGATTTGTGTATTACTTCTTCTAAGAGGAATAATATAGCTTAATGAAAAGCTTTCCATTGTAACAATGTTATCAATGGAATAAAAACCTTTGTCCGATATTACTACAGCGTTATTTATGCCAGCTTCCTGCAATGTCAATTTAAATGCTTTTACATCCCTGATGTTGCCAGGCAATAAGCGATAAAAAACAGGTGACTGTAATTTATTGGAGAACAAGAATAGGATATTTATCTGTGGTTCAAAGTTTTGTTTGGAATTATAACCAATTTTTGCCCCTTCAATATTTTTTGAATACGAAATAAAATTAGTACCATCAAAAAGAATATAATCATCGCTGTGTATAAAGTTTTTCATAAAACGGGCTAAGGAATCCCGATCGCTACCTATCTTCCTATATAATGCAGACACCCTTTTTTCGCCTAAAGTAATGGAGTGGAAGTATTCAGACAGAAAACTGTGTTCGAACCGGAATGCTGTGTTTTTTATTGGGGCCTTATATAATAACCGGATAAAACTTAGTGAAACAATTTCTTGCCATATATCAGGAAATACTTCTTTAAGTGGTTTTAAATATTGTTGAAACTGTAAGAAAATAAAATTACTGGCTCCATATTCCTTTATTTGCAAAGGTTTTTTATAATAAGGTTTAAAAGATGTGCGTAGCTTATTTTTATCTGACTCAACAAAGCCATCCTCTTTTGTGATACGCCCTAATAATTTACCTGTAATTTTCTTAGCTCTTTTTTTTTCAGGATTCCATTTACTGGAGACCTCGTAGAGATAATATTTATCATTAATCCGCCTGAGTTCAGTACCAGGTTTTTTATGTTCTAATGCCCAATCAGGGTGAGGTGATTTTTTCATATGCATAGTTATTAAGTTATTAAGTTATTTGTATCTCATAAAATAAGTTGCTGAAAACTTGACTTTTATGAATAACATATGTAACTTGTAACAATATACTAAATGACTGAACCAGATTACAAATTGAACTTATCTTTTCAAAAAAACCAAATGTTAATAAGTAGAAATAGAATAAATGCCCTTCAAATTGTATTTTTTTCAGTTTTATTATTATCATGCTCGTCATCAAGAAATAAGAATAACATACTTACTTCTCATGCAGAAAGAAAAGACTTTGTTGACAAAATAACTGTCTCAGGTGTAATTGAAGCAATAAAGACTATTTCTGTTTCATGTCCCGGACTTCCGACTGATTTAACTATAGCTTACCTTATTCCTGAAGGAACACATGTTATGACCGGGGATACTGTATGTATTCTTGAGGGCAGGGAACTGGAAAATCAATATAATAATGCTGTTAGAGAGTTCGAGATAAGTGAAGCCGAATATACTAAAAAAGTCGCTGAACTGGCGTTAAAGTATTTATTGCTTGAATCACAGGCTAAAAACATTGAAGCTTTGACAGCGATTACTCAACTTGATTCCCTTCAGATGAAATTCACTTCATCCTCAAGCCGGCAAATTATTAAGTTGGAACTTGAAAAAGCTGAAGTAGAAAAAAACAAAATTTTGAATACGCTCAAATTTCTGAAACGTATCAACGACTCGGAAATGCAAAAGATGAAACTTGAAATCCAACAAAAAAAAAATAAGGTTGATCGGGCTAAATCGAATCTTGATAAGCTTGTGCTTACCGCATCTGTTGAAGGTATTATAATGTATTTCAAACATTGGGTCACAGAGACAAAAGTGAGAAAAGGTGATGTAGTATGGAGGCGTTTCCCATTAGTTCAAATTCCCATAATGAATGAAATACAGGCTAAACTTCTGGTAAATGAAGTGCATTTTAAACAGTTAGAAAAAGAACAAAAGGTTGAAGTAAGGGTGGATGCATTTCCTGATATTCAGCTAACTGGTAAAATTAAATCCAAAGCTCCGGTTGGAAAGCCAATAAAAAAGGATTCAAATGTTAAAATCTTTGAAGTTGTTGCCTTATTAGACAGTTCTGCTGTTACAATTCAACCCGGCTTAAGTATTACCTGTGATGTTTTAATCAATATGGTACCTGACACTATTATTGTACCTGTTGTTTCGATTTTTGAGGAAGACAGTACTAAGGTGGTTTATGTCGCAAGTGATAAAATGTTTATCAAACAACCCGTTGAAGTTGCTCTCAGCAACAGCAAAAATGCTGTTATAAGAACAGGTCTTCAAGGCAATGAAATATTAGCTCTGAGGAAACCTCATGAATCCTTAATTATTAATAATAAATAAATGAACAAATTCTTATTATTTATTCTTTGTTTAATCATTATTAGCTGTAATTCGGAAGTTAAGAGAAAAGTTGAGACTTGTGAGGTAAAAAAGGGAGATTTTTTTATTGACGTAACTGAGCAAGGTGAAATACATGCCACTCATGCAATAAATATTTCAACCCCATCCATGTCGTGGGAGTTTGGATTGTTGAAAATTATTAAAATAGTGGAAGATGGCAGCGAAGTAAATAAAGGTGATACAGTTATTTTAATTGACCCCTCTGAGGTACAAAAAGCGATAATCGATGCCGAGGCCGAACTTGAAATTGCCAAAGCTGAACTTGAAAAAATGAAGGCAGAACAAGAATCTAAAATTGAAGAACTTGAAGCAGATTTAAAAGTGTCAGAATTATCACACCAAATTACAGAAATCAAACTTGAGCAAGCTACTTTCGAAGCAGATATCACAAGAAAAGAAATAAGATTGAATCTGGATCAGGCAAAAATTGCCCTGGAAAAGGCAAGAGAAGAAATTATCAATCAGAAAAAAATTCATTTTGAAGAATTACAGCAATCAAAAATAAAAATAGAACAACTGGTAGCCAACCTTGAGAACGCACATATTACACTGAAGAATCTTACCGTGGTTAGTCCGGATGCAGGTATAGCCATTATAAGGAAAAACTGGTGGACAAAAAATAAATGGCAAGTGGGTGACCAACCCTGGTCCGGAGCTCCTATAATCGATCTGCCCGATCTAAGTGAACTAAAAGTAGTAGCCGAAATCAATGAGGTGGATATTTCAAAAATTAAAATAGGTCAGAAAGTGGAAATCAGGATTGATGCTTTCTCAGATACTGTATATACTGCCAGCGTCATCTCCATTGCTGGCCTTGCCGAATTTAAAAACAAAGACTCAAAAATTAAAATTTTCCCTGTTGAAATATTAATTGACAGTACATCAGAAAAGTTTTTGCCCGGGATGACCGTTAGCTGTAAAATTTTGGTAAACAAATTTGATGATGTACTTTATATTCCATTGGAAGCATTGTCTAAAACTAAAGACAGAACATTTGTATATGTTAAATCAGGCAATACTTACAAAAAGAAGAATGTAAAGGTAGGAAATGCAAATAATGATTATGTTGTCATTGATGATGGATTAAAACAAAAAGACATTATTGCTCTAATGGATCCTTTCGCTGAAAGTGAAAATATAAAGGAATAATAAAATGAAACTAATTGGAAAATTCTGTTTAGTCATTTTAATCTTCTGCACTGTATTCTCATGTAAAAGTCCGAAACTTACCGATAATTATTATATCAATAAAGGGGATTTCAAGGCTACTATAACTGAAACCGGTGAACTGCAGGCCGTTGAAGCAAAGTATGTTTTTATGCCATATATAGGATGGGAATATGGATGGCAATATAAAATTATCGGTATGGTTGATCATGGAACTTTATTGGAAAAAGGAGATTCAATAATACAAATTGACAAGTCAACCGTAATGAAATTCAAGTTAGAACAGGAAAATAAACTTGAAGTTGAAAAGGCCATGTTGAATAAACTTATAGTGGAGCAACAGAGTAAAGCAAATGAATTGGAATCACAAATTAAACAAGCACAGGCCAATTATAATTTAATAAAGATCGAGCTTGAAAAATTCAAGTTTGAGTCGGAAAGGAAAAAAGAAATTAAAGAACTCGAACTTCAACAGGCAGAAATTAATCTTAACAAGATCCAAAGGGCTATTGAACTGGATAAGAAAATTTGCGAAAATGCTTTAAAAATTCAGAAGATTAAAGTATTTCAATTAGAAAATAAAATAAAAGATTCGGATACTGCATTGACTAAATTAAAAATTTTTAGTCCCATTAAGGGTATTTTCCAAATTTCCATAAACAGACGTACAGATGAGTTATTCAGAATTGGGGATGAAACCTGGCAGGGAGCTAATCTGGCTTGTGTACCCGATTTACGCAAAATGAAGGTAAAATCTACAGTAAATGAAACCGATATAGCTAAGGTAGATCTTGGGCAAAAAGTGATAGTGCGCCTGGATGCATTTCCTGCTTTGACTTTCGAAGGAAATATCTGCCAGATTGGAAAATTAAGCTATAAAAAGGATGAGAACTCCCCTATAAAGGTATTTGATTTTGAAGTACTATTGATTGGTTCAGATCCTGTATTAAAACCGGGGCTGACAGTAAGCTGCGAAATATTCTACGCTGAACTTAATGATGTCTTTTATGTGGCAAATGATTGCATATTAAGGGAAAACGGGCAATATTATATTTTCTTAAAGAACAAAGATGGTAGTGAAAAGCATCTGGTTAATATCGGTTCGAGAAATACCAAACATACGGTTATTTACGGAGATTTCAGAAAAGGGCACGAATTAGTGCTTCCCGGTCATCATGAAATTGCCGGACAATTATAAGCTATCCTGAATTCCTTAAATTAAGAAAAATGCAGGTAAAAGAAAACTTTAAAGTAGCATTTGCAGGTGTTATTTATCACAAATTTCGCTCATTTCTTACCATGTTAGGTATTATTTTTGGTGTTGCCTCTGTAATAGCTATGCTGTCAGTTGGTGAAGGCGCTAAAAAGGAAGCTATTGCCAAATATAAAGAGCTTGGAGTAAACAATATAATCATCAGGGATAAAAATTTTACCGATGAGGAACTGGAAGAAGTACGGGCCAAATTTTCACAGGGATTATCTATGTCCGATGCTAAGGCAATCCAGGAAATTGTCCCCTTAGTAGATGACGTTTCACCCCAGTCAGAAAAAAATGTGGATGTCCAATACGAAGATAAATCCAGTAAAGCAACAATAATTGGAATAACCCCTTCATTTGTGAATATCCTTAATTATTCTGCTGAAACAGGGATTTTTATCAACGAAGACCATTATAGCCGGCATTTAAAAGTATGTGTGTTGGGAGCAGCAATTGCAAGCGAGTTATTCCCTTTTGAAAATCCTGTTGGAAAGAACATTAAAATAGATGATCAATGGTTGGAGGTGGTTGGGGTCATGAACAATAAGTCGTTGTTTACTGAAACAATTGGAGAGCTGGCATCGCGCGATCTTAATAAAGACATTTATTTACCATTAACAACATTTAATAAACGTTTTATCAGGGAAAACGAACTCGAAAGTGAGATTAAACAAATTACCGTTAAAGTCTCTGACTCGAATAAACTGGTTGAAATTGCAGGCATTATCCGTCATTTGCTTAACCGCCATCATTTTAAAAATGAAGATTACAGCATTATCATCCCTTTCGAGCTGCTTAAACAGGAGAAAAAAGAGAGAAGAATATATAATGTTCTGTTGGGTTCAATTGCAGCTATCTCACTTCTTGTTGGAGGCATTGGTATCATGAACATAATGCTTGCCACAGTGCTGGAACGTACCCGCGAAATTGGGATTAGGAGGGCAATAGGAGCAAAGAAGAAAGATATTCTCGGCCAGTTTTTAACCGAAGCCGTGGTGATCAGCATTACCGGTGGGATTATTGGAGTTGTTTTGGGATTAACACTATCGGTCTCCATTTCATTTATCACAAACGTTAATACCAGTATCACCTTCATTTCTGTTGTAATTGCATTCTTGTTTTCTGTCGTTGTGGGTATCAATTTTGGTTATCTGCCAGCAAAAAAAGCAGCAGCACTTGAACCCATAGAGTCAATTCGTTATGAATAAGATCACATGAAGGCAGTTAGCAGATAGTTATGTTTATCAAAATAGGCAAAGAATGCATAGTAACTGTTGCGATTGTGCCTTAGGTATTCCATTAGATGGAGCTTCATTTGATTTCAAAAATTTCAAATGAATACCCTGTTAAATAAAAACACCAAATTATGAATTCAATAAGCCCCTGTCAAACAAACAGAATTCTTACTTCTTGCATGATTATAATCCTTCTGAAAGCTTCTTCGCTTGTATTTCCACAGGAAATCTATCTGTTGGATCTGGAAAGAAGTATTGCCATCGCAAAAGAAAAAAGTCATAAAATGTTAATCCTAAATCAGGATCTCATACGAGCCAAGCATTTACTTAAATCAGCAACAAGCAGTTTTAAAACACATATAAATCTTGATTTAATGGTACCTAATTATACCGAAACTATCAGACAGTGGGAAGATAGTTCCGGAATTACTTTTTTCCCGGTGAAACAACTACGCTATTATGGTTATCTTACAATTACCCAGCCCCTTCCGACTGACGGACAATTATACTTAAGTTCAGGTTTGGATAACTTTAATGATTATAGTAAAAATGAAAAACTGCTAAAACTTAATACCCAATTGGGATTTATTCAGCCTATAGAAGCGTTCTATTCATACAACCAAATCAAATCTGAATTTAAAAAAGCAAAACTCAATTATGAATTATCATTTAAAAGCTTGAAAAGAGCTGAACTGGAACTTCTTTATGAAATCAGCTTTGCATTTTATGAAATGGTAGCAACAAAAGAACGTAAAGATATTGCCTGGCAGGCACTTGAAATACAACAGGAAGCTTACGGGATTGCACAAGATAAATTTGAGGCAGGACTGATCCGTGAAGTAGAATCACTGCAAATGGAAGTTGACCTGGGTCAAGCAAAGAATGACTATGATATTGCAGAAGTGGATTATAAATTACAAATTAACTATTTCAAGCAACAACTTGGTTTATCTCTTCAGGATAGCATTAACCTCATAAGCGATTTAAGCTATAATATTGTTGAGGTAGATGAAAAAAAGGCATTAGAATACGGACTGAACAACAGGATGGAATTAAGAGAAAAGGAAATAGAGATTGAATTGTCAAAACTGGAAATTAGGCGTAAAAATGCAAATAGACTGATAAAAGGCAGTATTTCAGGCTATTATGATTTCATTGGTATAGATAAAAAGTCTATGCCTATTTCCTTTGGTGAAGCTGTTGGTAATTCATGGGATGTCATGAGAGACCGCCCAGGAAATTTTGGCATAGCCTTCCGTTTAACGGTTCCAATATTTGACTGGGGGGAAAATAAAGCTATCGTTAGGGCCGCCGAGGCAGAGCTTAAAAAGAACCAATACAGTCTAGACGAAGAGAAAATTAATGTAGAAAGAGAAATTATTAATACTGTAAAACGATTAAAAAGCAGCCTGCGCAGACTACAGTTACTGGAAAAGAACACGGTTGTAGCTGAAAAAAACTTTAATATTTCAAGACAAAGATTTTCCAATGGTGATATCGATAGCCAGGCCCTTGCCCTTGACCGTATCCGGTTGAACGTTGCATATATTTCCCACCTTGAATCCTTTATCAGCTATAAGTTGTTACTTGCTGATTTAATGCGCCAAACATATTATGATTTTGAAAACGACCGGCCCATCCTTCAGCAAGAAATGTAAGTTGGAGATTGAAACTGAAAATTAATTATCTTTGCAAAAGAAAATCCCAGGGGGGAAAAGTGTTCACTTTGCCCGGAATATTCTGTTCCCTTTCATCGTAATTTGTAATAAACACATGTTTCAGATAAAAGCAACAGCTCATATAACATTTCTCTATAATAAAAACAGATTTAAATATCTGGACAGAACAATTGAATACATCAAAGATCATCCATATCATACCGATATTTATATTCATACCAATCAATATTTCAGACATAAGGTTTTCCCTGATCTGAATATCATAGTCCATGAATTACCCGAAAATCCATTTTACCTTACATGGAAATACAGACCAATTATTGAAAAACAAAAGGATAATTATGACATATTTATGTATCTGGAAGATGATATAGGTATCCCCAAAAAAGCTATTGAATATTGGTTGAAGTATAAAGATGAATGCTTAAGATCAGGAATGAATTTAGGTTTCCTTCGGGTTGACAGGAATTCAGCGGATGGGCTATATTATGTAACTGATTTTAAAAAGAAACTGAAAAAAACCATTACAATAAATGGAATGTCATATGTCATTAATAATATAAATCCTTATGTTGCTTTCTGGATCTATGATAAAAAGGAGTTTAATAGATTTATTCAATCAGAGGAATGGAAGTTCAATTTGAAAGGTTATAGTATAAGAGCAACATCAGCAATTGGTTGGAATAGTCCCAAATCCAAAAGATATAAACATACTATTATACCATTAATAAATAATTCAATTATTGATGATTGTAAGGTTTATCATCTTCCAAATAATTATATTGGACATCGCAAATTTTGTAAATATACAATAGAACAAATCAAAAAGTAAAAATTCACCCTCTAAGAAGGAGGCTTTCTAATTAAAATTAAATCTGCATGTATGGTTTGTTTACAAAATCTGATCAGCTAAATTTATTATTCTTTCATGGTTATTTGAAAGCCCTGAGCACACCTCTACGAAGGTAAGGCTCTTTAACAATATTGTCTTTCCCATAATAATAGATCATAAAACCATTTGAATAACTTATTCTATAACCATATTCAGCCAGTAATGAGGAAATTGAAGAGGCATCTTCCTGTTTATGATAAGTACAAATTGCAAGCCGGGAGTGTTCCTGATTCAGGATGACATTTTGAGCACCTCTCAATACACGTTCTTCCATGCCCTCTACATCTACTTTAAGAAAATCAATTGTTTCATTTCCTTTAAAATATTGATCTAAGGTCACAAAATCCATATCATTTATATCCGATACTGCTTTTTGTATAATATGTACCTTTTCTTTCCACGGATTAAATGTTGCTTCAAGAGGTTTAATCC
The DNA here is from genome assembly GCA_030613125.1 of Bacteroidota bacterium. GTDB lineage: Bacteria > Bacteroidota > Bacteroidia > Bacteroidales > VadinHA17 > JAUWMO01. The sequence goes on from JAUWMO010000008.1 coordinate 22,187, forward strand.
ATTTTTCATCGGGTTCAAATACATAAAGTTTAGAAATCTTTTCTATTACACTTATCCCAAAAATTCCCTCAGCTGCTCCAACATCTACAACAATATTATTATCTCTTACATCAAAATCATTGCTCAAATATCTATGAGGCGATTGAACATCCTGCTCAATCAAGAAATTGTTAAAGTTTCTTTGGGCTTTTTTCACTGACCATTCTTCCTTACAATAAATTTTTTTTCCATTCCATAACATATAGTTTAAACCGAGAGTTTTATCCTTAAATATTTCAATCCCTGAACTTTGGTACTTTTCAATAAAAGAGTAAGGAAATACGTTAATCTCATTTGTCTTTAAATAATCACAAACTTCCTTATGTTCATCTGTTAATTCAGATTCCGGCACTTCAGAATAAAACTTGATGATTTTTTCTTTTAACCTTTGTAGTCTCTTTTTTTTGCTTTTGAGTTTTTCAAATATTGATGTTTTCATACAAATTATTTTATTGTGCAAATAAAGTATAAACTAAAAACTTTTAAAAATATTTTTAATTTTGGACTTTATTTCAAAAGTTTGTATAACGGCTTTATAAACTAACAACATATTCCATGATACATATCTTTCAGAGACATTGTTGGTTCTCTCCAAATTCCGCAGGTAAGGAAAGGCCTGAATGGTTTTCCAGAGAAAACTGCTTTCGTAATTTTAAAAGAAGTTTAGATGACAGGGTAAAGGTTACACTGGTTTATGATAATGCCGGCGGACCTTTAAACAAACATTTTTTAGGGGAGGAAAATGTTTTTAAAATTGTTGAATTTACAGGTGGTAATGACTCAAAAAGTCTGCTGAATTTGTTACATTATGTGATAGATCAGAATATTCGCGATGAAGATATAGTTTATTTATTGGAAGATGATTATGTACACAGGAAAGGTTGGATCGATATTCTGATGGAAGGATTTGAATATTCTGATGCAGACTATGTCACATTGTACGATCATAATGATAAGTATTTTCTGCCAAGATACCGGAGATTAGAATCAAAAATTATTGTCACGCCTTCTGTACATTGGCGATATATCCCTTCCACAACAAACACATGGGCAGTGAGGTTTAAAACTTTAAAGAAACATTTTAAAATTCAGGAGAGGTTTAGTCCCGGCAGAGGTGGTTCGGCAAGAGATCATGATAAATTCCAATATCTTAGAAAAAAGAAAAAAGCCTATCTGATTAGTCCAATACCAGCTTATTCAACTCATGCAGAGGTTGCATATTTATCTCCAATTATTGATTGGGAGAAAGTTATCAACGAATAAATTTTTTAAGATATTGGAGCCGGCAATTACACTGAATCCTACCGCCCCCCAAATTTATAGGCTGCTGTAATTCCTAAAACCCGGTGTGAAAACATATAGCCGCCTTCAGTATAGTTTGAAATATTTGCTAAACCCAGATTATAAAATACTCCAACCTGAAAAAATCTTATTTCAACTCCTCCTCCCATTGTTACACCATAATCTAACCGTTTAAAGTTATCACCCTCATCATTCCCCCACTCAATTTCCTCTTCATTTTCCTCTCTTTCCTGTGATGTTTCATATACCGTTTTTATTTTACCGCTTAATCCAACACCCAAAAACGGACCAGCTGCCCCATAAATTCTTAATTTGCCAATATCAAATCCGGCCTTTAAGGTAACAGGTACATCCAAATAAAACATGCATAATTTTAGTGAAAAAGTATAAGGCTCTGCCATAGATTCATATTCCTCACTCGAATTAAAGCCCTTTGTTGAAAGTAGTACAGCCGTTTCAAGTGACAATACCCTGCCAAATGGAAATTCAGCCATCACTCCAACATGAAATCCCGGATTCATTTTAAAATCATCACTGTAGGTTCCATCATCATCTTTATACAACACATTAGATAAATTTAGTCCTGCTTTAGGACCAAATTTTGGTTTGTTATTACGTGGAACATGTACTGCTTGTTGTGCAAATACCTGAAAACTAAAAAGGACCAAAGTAACTATCAGTAAAAACCTACATGAAATTCTCATGATCTTCTGATTTTAGGTTATGAATGATTTATTTAGAGTGACTACCTATTCGTTAATAAACTAAATAAGCAAAAAAATAACTAATTCTGAAAGCTGTTAATTATCATAAAACTAATAAATATATGTATTATACATTAAAATTAAGTTATAATTTATTACATTGTATTTTATTATTAACCAATCCTGCAGTCCTATGAAGAAAATTTCAGGCTATTTATTAATTACTATTTTGCTAATCGCACTACCATCACAGATCTTTTGCCAACAGAAAGTATCTG
>JAUWMO010000182.1 GCA_030613125.1 Bacteroidota bacterium
CCACGGATTAGGTTCAATCTTTCTCAGTTGAACATCTCTCAAGTTCTGATCTACTGCATATTCAGGAATAATATATTGACTTTTATATCTTCTTCGCTGATACTTCCTGAAATACACTCCATCATCAACGTGAAAACGGACACCTTCCCTGTCCATAACTTCCACCCAAATACCAATTGAATCGAGCACTTCATTTTTCAGCCAAAACCTTTTTATTAAAGTGCTTTTATCTTTAACTACAATTTCAGTGGAGTCCCCCGCTACATTATGCAACCAAATTTGAGATGAATCTTTCTGTGCATACTGTAACAATGCATCCAGGGCACGTTTAACTGAGTCATCAACAAAGACATATTTTCCTGGTCTCTGCTCCTCAAATGGTGACAAATCTTTTAATAATGTATCCGGTTTAGAAGATGGTAAACTATCAGTAACCAGAAGAAAAGAGTCTCTTACATGCAAAGTTTTTATTGATTGTAGTTCCATAAGACTTAAACTATCCGGTTCGATATAGTCAATGCTATCAGATTCCTGAATAAATGTTACAGTATCAATGACCTGAATCGGGTAGTCTAATAAGAATTTAATTGTGGTATCAATTGGCTCGTTCTCCACATAATATATTAATCTTTTTACTGCTTTTATAAAAGCATCATCCTTATCTTCCCAGTTCTTCCTTTCGTTATAATAGTTCTTTATAATTACCAGAGCCTCATCAACACTAAAACTTTCAACTACGGGAATTACCTCAACTCCCTTTAAGGTTGTATCATCAAGAGTAACCGGAGCTAAAAGTGTATCTCTATGCTGAAGTAATAAAGTATCGGTTTGAGAGAAAGAATGCAGGAAAACAAAAAATAAAACAACTACAATCCGGGTTTCCTTCATTCTGTACCATCCGGACTTTTTATTACTGATAACTATCATTTAAATATTATTATGTAAAGTATATTCTAAGTAATTTTTATTACCAACCATACTATATGATAGATCCTGGGAAAAAATCATACAAGATTATTAACTTTGTATCAAACCAGTGTCTTTGTGAAAATACTACTGACATTTTCATTCCTGCCCGGTCGTCGTTATTTAAACATCAAAAATAGGGACAAGTATTCCTTTTTCAAATTTTAAACAGGGCTATTATCTCATTTTTCATTCTGATCTATTTGTAACGCCCATCTGCTCCAATTTATTATAATTTGATGAAATAATAAAAAAAGAAAGAAATGAAAATACCATATGCTGAACCATATAAGATAAAAATGGTTGAACCAATCCGTATCAGTTCCAGACATGAACGTGAAGAATGGATTTCCAATTCCGGGTTTAATCTGTTCAACCTGAAAAGTGAGCAGGTATATATAGACCTTCTTACAGACTCAGGTACAGGAGCTATGAGTGACCGGCAATGGTCAGCCATCATGAGTGGTGATGAAAGTTATGCTGGATCCTCATCTTATTATAAGCTAAAAGACAAAATTCATGACCTGACAGGTTTTGAATATATTCTTCCTACTCATCAGGGCCGGGCAGCAGAGAATGTTCTCTTCTCGGCAAAAGTGAAGGAGAACGATATTATTCCCGGCAATGCTCATTTTGACACAACAAAAGGCCACATTGAATTCAGGAAAGCAAAAGCCATTGATTGTACCATAGCTGAAGCCTACGATACTGAACTTATTGATCCGTTTAAAGGCAATCTGGATCTGGAAAAGCTTGAAAGTGTATTGAAAAACAATCCCCGGGAAAATATCCCAATGATCATTGTAACAATTACATGTAATACAACCGGAGGTCAACCTGTGAGTATGCAAAACATGAAAGATGTGTATTCACTTGCCGGGAAATATGGAATAAAAGTGTTTTTCGATTCAGCACGCTTTGCAGAAAATGCTTATTTCATTAAGATCCGGGAAAAAGGCTATAAAAATACATCGATAAAAGAAATCGTACGGGAAATGTTCAGATATGCTGACGGAATGACCATGAGTAGTAAGAAAGACGGTATTGTAAATATTGGTGGTTTTATTGCTTTCAGAGAAAAAGAGTGGTATAACGCAGCTACTACTTTTAACATCATGTTTGAAGGATATCTTACTTATGGTGGTATGGCAGGAAGAGACATGAATGCTCTTGCCCAGGGCCTGAGTGAAGGTACAGAATTCGAATACCTTGAAAGCCGCATAAGGCAGGTTGCCTACCTTGGTGAGCAGCTTACAAAAAATCAAATTCCTGTACAACAACCTTTTGGTGGACATGCAATTTTTGTGAATGCAAGCAAATTTCTTTATAAAGTACCGAGAGAAGAATTTCCAGGCCAGACACTTGCTGTAGAGTTATATCTTGAAGCCGGGGTGAGGGCAGCAGAGATCGGAGCCATCATGGCCGACAGAGACCCTGTTACCCGGAAAAACCGGTATCCGGAACTTGAATTGGTACGTCTTGCCATTCCCAGGAGGGTATTTACAAATAATCATATGGATGTTGTTGTAGCTGCGCTTACCAATATTTATAATCGAAGGAATAAAATACAAAGAGGCTATAAAATCATCAGGGAAGCGCCAATTTTAAGGCATTTCACTGTTGAATTGGATCGAATTTAATCTTTTCAGGTTAACTGGCCATCTTAATTATTTTGAGCTACTTTCCCAAAGGGTACGGTTATCCCTAACCAGGGAATTGCAATAAAGGAATCCATTTCACTGGCGAATGGAATAATTAACCCATAATCAATAGCAAGTTTTTTCATTACTGACCGGCCGCCTAAGGAAATCAGTACTAATTTTTCTCCTCCAATAGAAATATAATAGTTCTCCGTTAATAAGTATCCGCGTCTTCCTATACGGATTAAACCACCGAGCATAAATGTAGGCGTATCTGCTCCTCCATCACTTGAGAATCCATAGCCAATTCCTAATGAAAGGTTCTTATCGCGTGAACCTAAAGTTGTTGTTCCAAAACCAATTCCAAAAAAACCACCACCCTCACCTAATATAGCTCCAAGCAAAACACCTCCACCTATATTAAACTTATCTTTTTTAACAGGAATGGAAAATTTTGGTGTAATCCAAACAGGTGTAGGTGTTCCGGCAAAAAAGAATAAAGGCATTACTCCAACCCCCATTGAAAAATATGAGGATAACCCATAGCTAAGCTGATTGAAAAGCACCCATGTATTCTGATAGTAAGCTTCGCCTTTCCGTAACCCATATCCATTGGGACCATAGAAATAGCGAGTTGCATGAGGATTCTTAAACCAGTATTCTCCTTTCACCAATTGGTCTCTTTTTAAAACTTCCATCAGAAGAATATTTTTCCTGATGATACTGATCTCGCCAAGAATATCTGTTTTAATCCATACTTGCTGGTCATTCTGGTTTATTAGTACTCCGATGAACTCATTCCCATCGATAGTCTCAATACGCCAGAGTGTTGTAGTATCCTCAATTTCCTGACCATAAACAAATCCTGTCGATGAAACTGTAAGTAAAAGAAAAAGAATCGGTTTTATAATTATTTTCATTTTCAGCAATGTAGCCTTATCATTCAATATATATTCATTTTCAGCATTACAATATACACATTCTTGGCTATATAAAGTAAAACCATGACCATTTTTTAAAAGATTTCATAGGATGCTTTGCATAGCGGATTTATTTCTTCATTTTCGCAGGATATTCAAGACGACTAATGAAAGACCTGACTGTAGGCAAAGAAGGAAAACTCATTTTTAATTTTGCATTGCCAATGCTACTGGGCAATGTATTCCAGCAATTATATAATATTGTTGACAGTGCAATTGTGGGTAATTTTATTGGTAAGCATGCTCTTGCCGCTGTAGGAGCCTCATTTCCAATAATATTTACACTTATATCGCTAATTATTGGAGTTACAAGTGGAGCAATGGTGGTTATTTCACAATATTTTGGGGCCAAAGATATTATCAGGGTGAAGCGGACAATCGACACTTTTTACATTTTTATGTTTGTGGCATCCCTGATCATAACGGCAGCTGGTATATTTTTCAGTGAGGATTTACTCAGGTTAATACAGCTTCCCGAAGAGATCATTCCTCAGGCAAAAACCTATTTAAATATTTACCTTTTGGGAATGGTTTCATTTTTTGGTTTTAATGGCACAAGTGCCATATTAAGAGGATTGGGTGATTCAAAGACCCCGTTATATTTCCTTATTCTTGCTTCATTTTTTAACATAGGATTTGACATCCTTTTTGTTATAGTTTTCAAATGGGGTATTGCCGGTGTGGCATTCGCTACTGTACTTGCCCAATCCGGTGCCTTCCTGACTACAATTATCTATCTGAACCGGTATCATGAGTTGATTAAATTAAAGTTATTTGGTCTGAAATTCGATCGTGAATTATTTGCTAAAAGTCTGCGAATTGGTATTCCATCTGGATTGCAACATACTTTTGTTGCATTGGGAATGATGGCCCTGATGGTTATTGTAAACACATTTGGTACGGATGTGATTGCAGGATATTCCGTTGCTATCCGTCTTGACTCACTTGCAATAATGCCCGCCATGAATTTTTCTGCAGCTCTTGCTACATTTGTGGGTCAGAACCTTGGAGCTAACAAGTATCATCGGATTAAACAAGGTCTGAACTCAACTTTAGCAATGTCATGTACAATTTCCATTGTTGTTATGGGCTCTTTATTACTGTGGGGAAAAAGCCTGATGGGAGTTTTTACTGATGATGCGGAAGTAATAAGAATAGGGTATGAGTATTTGTCAATTGTCAGCCTTTTCTATATTGTTTATTCAGTTATGTTTGCAATTAATGGAGTACTTAGAGGTGCCGGAGATACATTGATCCCAATGTTTATTACCCTTATTGCCCTTTGGGGTGTAAGAATACCATCGGCCTATCTGTTATCAAGAAAATTTGCAGAAACCGGTATATGGTGGGCTGTACCAATAGGTATGGTTACCGGATTACTTCTTTCATACATTTATTACAAAACCGGCAGGTATATGAGCAAAGTTGTAGTAAAACATAATTAATTGTTTTACCGGGAAGCCCTGAAGGCTGACACGTTGATTTTTACAGCTATTCTCTTAACTTTGCCATACATATCAAGGATGATAGTCAATTACCATCAAAGATCAGGAACATGATAAAATCGATGACAGGATACGGAAAAGTCTCCCGCGAAGATATTAAGAGAAAGATAAATATAGAATTAAGGTGCCTCAACTCAAAACAACTTGACTTTAATTACAGGTCTTCAGGAATTCTCAGGGAAAAAGAAGCTGAAGTCAGGGCATTGGTGAGTCAATTTTTAAAACGCGGAAAGATTGATATAAGTATCTTCTACGAAAATCTTGAGAACCCTGTAGTTCCGCCAATAAACAGTGAAGTAGTTGTAAAGTATCATCAACAATTAACTAGTATTACAAAATTAATTGGAGAAAGCGCTGATGAGTCATTATTGCCGGTAATAATGAGATTACCTGATGTTTTAAGAAATGAAAGACAAGAACTGAAAGAAAGTGAATGGCAGTTTATCAGTGAATTACTTGATCTTGTTTTAAACGACACTTTATCATTCAGGAATCAGGAAGGGAAAAACCTTGAGAAGGATGTTTCCAACAGGGTGGATATGATTAAAAAATATCTTGAACAGATACCACAATTTGAAGAAAAAAGGATTGAAAGAATCAAATTACGGATAAGGGAAAGACTTGAAGAGTTAACAGAATTAAAAGATTTAGATGCGAACCGATTTGAACAGGAAGTAATATATTATCTTGAAAAAATTGATATAACTGAAGAAAAGGTAAGATTGAAAAATCATACCGATTATTTCATGACCACCTTAAAGTCTGACGAACCTGTTGGGAAAAAACTAGGTTTCATTTCACAAGAAATGGGCCGGGAGATCAATACAATCGGTTCTAAAGCGAACGATGCAGATATTCAGAAGATTGTAGTTCAAATGAAAGATGAACTTGAAAAGATAAAGGAGCAGCTACTTAATGTACTGTAATGTGATGGGTTATAAGTTATACGTTATATGTTATATGTTAATTGACAATTAATAATAAGATGTCAAATGTTGCTGGGTGTCAGGTGCTGGTGTTGACTAAACAAAATGAAACAACTTGAAACAACTTGAAACAATTTAAAACTTAACTTCCAGAAATGTTTATTTTACAATAATTCAAAACAAAAAGGAACAAGTAAAAATGGATCAGAAAGGTAAATTAATAGTTGTTTCTGCACCATCGGGAGCCGGGAAAACATCTATTGTCCATCATTTGTTGAACATGAACCTGGGACTTGAGTTTTCTGTTTCAGCTTGTAGTCGTCCAAAAAGAAAAAATGAGATAAATGGTAAGGATTATTATTTTCTGAGCTCAAAGGAATTCAAAAATAAGATTAAAAGTAATGAGTTTTTTGAATGGGAGGAAGTATACCCGGTTCATTATTACGGCACACTTAAATCAGAAGTTGAAAGAATATGGAAAAAAGGCAATCATGTGATCTTCGATGTAGACGTAAAAGGTGCACTGAATATCAAAAAAAAATATCCTGAAAGAACACTTGCTGTATTTATTATGCCTCCTTCAGTTGAAGAATTGGAAAACAGGTTATTGCTCCGTTCAACTGAATCACGTATGGAAATTATTAAAAGAATAAGTAAAGCAAAAAAAGAGTTGAGTTATTCTGATCAGTTCGATGTGGTTATTGTAAATGAAATACTTGAAAAAGCCGAAAAAAGCGCTGCCGATAAAATCCGAAAGTTCCTGTCAGGTTAAAGATTGTAGCCTTATTTGAGAAAAGAATATTAGAAAATAGAGAAATGAAAACAGGTCTTTTCTTTGGTTCATTTAATCCCATTCATATTGGCCATATGGCTATAGCCAATTATATGGTAGAATTCACTGATATAG
>JAUWMO010000315.1 GCA_030613125.1 Bacteroidota bacterium
TTGAAGATTGTTTATTTGTTGAATTGTTGAATTGTTGAACTGGTTATGCGAGTGAGCGTAAAGGCGGAGGGCATAAGGCTCAAGGCACCACCTTCGCCAAGGCTTCGGTGGTCAAAGCAGGGCGTAAGGTGTATGGCGTGGGGCTAACATATAACGAATAACGGTTATACGAATAACGATTGTGAATGATGAGGGATGAAATGATTGACGATTATTGGATTATTGAATTGACTATTGAAGATTGAGGATTGAAGATTGAAGATTGAAGATTGAAGACTGAGGATTGAAGATTGAAGACTGAGGATTGAAGACTGAAGACTGAAGACTGAAGATTGAAGACTGTGTGCTATTGAATGACACGAGCGGCAGCGAGTGAATGACGTGAGGAGTGCAGCGACGAACTTATGACAGCGCAGCTGAATGACACGATCCGCCGGCTGGCGGAGAGTATATGACCATTGTATATAGAATTTTTAATTAACAACATATTAAAGACTAACTAAAATGGAAGAGCAGATATTTATTTTCGACACAACCCTCAGAGATGGGGAACAGGTACCTGGGTGCCAATTGAATACGGTCGAAAAAATTGAAGTTGCAAAAGCCCTGGAAGTTCTTGGAGTGGACATTATTGAGGCAGGATTCCCTATTTCCAGTCCTGGTGATTTCCAATCGGTAGAAGAAATATCGAAAGCTGTTACACAACCAACTATTTGTGCCTTAACAAGAGCTGTGAGAAATGATATTGAAGTGGCTGCAGAGTCATTAAAGTTTGCAAAAAAACCACGTATTCATACAGGTATAGGCACCTCCTATTTCCATATAACTCATAAACTGAATTCCAACCAGGATGAAATAATTACACGGGCTGTGGAAGCAGTGAAATATGCAAAGAAATTTGTTCACGATGTTGAATTCTATGCTGAAGATGCAGGTCGTACAGAAAATGAATATCTGGCAAGGGTAATTGAAGCTGTGATCAAGGCTGGTGCAACAGTGCTTAATATACCTGACACTACAGGATATTGCCTTCCTGAGGAATATGGAGCAAAAATAAAATTCCTTAAAGAAAATGTAAAAGGCATTCATAAGGCTGTTATTTCAACTCACTGTCATAACGACCTGGGATTAGCAACAGCCAATACTATTATGGGTGTTATGAATGGAGCCAGACAAGTGGAAGTAACTTTAAACGGAATTGGTGAAAGAGCGGGAAATACTTCACTGGAAGAAGTTGCAATGATCATGAAGAGCCACTCTGATCTGCCTTTTAAAACAGGGATTAATTCCAAAAAAATATATGCAACCAGCAGACTTGTTTCTACTCTCATGCGAATGCCGGTTCAAGCTAACAAAGCAATTGTCGGGAGGAATGCCTTTGCACATTCTTCCGGTATACACCAGGACGGAGTATTAAAAAAGAGGGAAAATTATGAAATAATCGATCCAACGGATATCGGTATTAAGGAATCTTCAATTGTACTTAGTGCAAGAAGCGGGAGGGCTGCCTTAAAACACCGGCTTGAATTACTTGGACTTAGGTTTAGTAAAGAAAAATTGAATGAAATATATCACCGATTTCTTACTCTTGCTGATAAAAAGAAGGATATTAAAGATGATGATCTTAGAATACTTGCCGGAACAGGCATTATAGAGGAAAAACCTATGAAGCTCGATCTGTTACAGGTGGTATGTGGAAAATCAGCCGTCCCTATGGCTACCGTAAGATTAAAAATAAACGATAAGATCGTTTCAGCCACTGCTTCAGGGAATGGACCAATAGATGCGGCTTTTTCTGCTGTCAAACAATTGATAAATCGTAAAGTACGTCTTGAGGAATTCCTTATCCAGGCGATAACAAGAGGGAGTGATGACTTAGGTAAGGTGCATGTTCAGATAGAAAACCGTGGTAAGCTCTACTATGGGTTTTCTGCTAATACCGATATAATAACAGCATCAGTCGAAGCATTTATTGATGCAATTTCTAAATGCTGTGATTTTACAGATAATGAAATGAAAAAATAAAAACTTGAATGAAATTTGGAAGCAAAAACACTTTTTGATAAGATTTGGGATGCCCATGTGATAGAAAAAATTGATGATGGTCCGGATGTTTTGTATATCGACCAACATTTTATTCATGAGGTTACCAGCCCCCAGGCTTTTTCAAGCCTTGAAAAAAGGGGATTGTCAGTTTATAAGCCGGAAAATACCATTGCCGCTGCAGATCATAATATTCCTACAATAAACCAAAACCTGCCTATTAAGGATGAAGTATCACGGCACCAGGTTGAGAAATTAACTGAAAACTGCAATAAATACGGCATAACGCTTTATGGGCTGAACCATTCAAAAAATGGTATTATTCATGTCATAGGTCCTGAGATGGGTATCACCCAGCCAGGAAAAACAATCGTCTGTGGTGACAGTCATACTTCAACCCACGGAGCATTTGGAAGTGTTGCATTTGGAATAGGGACCAGTGAAGTGGAAATGGTTCTGGCCAGCCAATGCATTTTGCAACCTAAACCGAAGAAAATGCGGATTAATATTGATGGAATCCTTAACAAAGGAGTTACCTCAAAAGACATTATTCTTCATATAATTTCTAAAATTTCTGCCAGCGGAGGGACAGGTTATTTTATTGAATATGCAGGTTCTGCAATTCAACATTTGAGCATGGAAGCAAGGATGACTATCTGCAATATGAGTATTGAAATGGGTGCACGTGGAGGGATTATCGCTCCTGACGAAACAACTTTCGCCTACCTGAAAGACAGGGAATTCTCACCTTCAGGAAATGATTGGGATACAGCATTAAAAGATTGGAAGTTATTATACTCTGATGATACTGCATTATTTGACAGGGAATTGACATTCAATTCAGAAGAGATTGAACCAATGATCACTTATGGTACCAATCCGGGCATGGGTATTTCAGTAAATAGTTCAATTCCAGCCATTAGTGAGATTGAAAAAAACCACAGGACTTCTTTCAGAAAATCACTTGATTACATGGGATTTAAACCAGGGTACTCCTTGCTTGGACACCCTGTGGATTATGTTTTTGTTGGGAGTTGCACAAATGGCAGGATTGAAGATATTCGTGCCTTTACACATCTGGTTAAAGGCAAGAAAAAAGCAGATAATGTAATAGCGTGGATAGTCCCCGGATCAAAACAAGTTGAAAAACAGGTAAAGGAGGAAGGCCTTTTTGAGATCCTCGAAAAAGCAGGATTCGAACTTCGCCAACCAGGATGTTCTGCCTGCCTTGCTATGAATGATGATAAAATACCCTCAGGAAAGTTATCTGTCTCAACTTCAAACAGGAATTTTGAAGGCAGGCAAGGCCCGGGAGCCAGAACTCTGCTTGCAAGCCCGCTTACTGCAGCAGCAGCAGCTATTACAGGAAAAATCACTGACCCCAGGGACTTTTTAATCCCCCCTCTAAGAAAGTGGCTTTGAATTGCACCCATTGTGCGCTTTTTTAATAGTGATCAAGGAATGATGGAAAAATGGAAAGATGGAAATTTGGAAAAATTGTTACTTTCAAAGACTCGAACGGGGTCCAATTCCTCCAAAGGAGTGCCTATGGCACAACATTCCAATATTCCAGGATAACTACGCATTATCCTGAAGAACCTTAAATATATTAAGATGCCTATCGAAAAATTTCAACTAATAGAATCAACCTGTTTACCTTTACCGGTTGAAAATGTGGATACTGACCAGATCATTCCTGCAAGGTTTTTAAAAGCCACCACGCGCAAAGGATTTGGTGAAAATCTTTTCAGGGATTGGCGTTATGATAAACATAACAAACCAATTAAGGATTTTTTTTTAAATAATCAGGCATATTCAGGGAAAATTCTTGTTGCAGGCAAGAATTTCGGAAGTGGCTCCAGTCGCGAGCATGCTGCCTGGGCAATTTACGATTATGGTTTCAGGGTTGTAATTTCAAGCTTTTTCGCCGATATTTTTAAGAATAATGCACTAAATAACGGACTGCTTCCAGTACAGGTTTCAGAGGGTTTTTTGCGAAATCTTTTTAAGGAGGTGGAAAAGAATCCCAAAATTAAATTAAAAGTCGACCTGAAAAAC
>JAUWMO010000300.1 GCA_030613125.1 Bacteroidota bacterium
TCTTTGAAAAATACTACAATCGGAACTCGTTTATATCATCGTTTTGGAACCAGGAGTAAGCTTACTGCCGATTTTTTTAATATTAAAGAAGACAGACGGGGCGGTGACAAACATGAATACCCTGTTCATGAAGCAGGAATAGCCGAAGCTTTAAACCATAATCTGCCCACAGGAGCATTAACCTATGAACAGTTTTTCAGGGAAAATGATTTATTTTCATTATTTGCTTCAGGACAAAGGGTAAACAGAGATTCTTATTACGGTGCAAACCAGTCATTAAGTGATTATGGAAACACCAAAGATTTTTCTTATATCATAGGTGCTCAGTACAATGCAAAATTCAGAATTTCAAATCTTATTGTGGGTATCGAAAATCAAGGTGCATTGTTGAAAGATAAAAAACTGGGATATCCTGATATTGACAATGCAGTGATTGTAAATGATACTATTGTTAGCATTCCTCATACCAACAATGTAACAGTTGCCGACCAAACTACGAGTACAACAGGTGTTTTTGCACAATATGAAATCAACTTGAATAAACTTAAAGTTTCTGTTGGGGCAAGGTTCGATAACTATAAGGTGGAAGATAAAGAACACACAGGTTCTGATAACTCAGGAAAAGTGTTAAGCCCGAGACTTAGTGTTTTATACGACATAAAAGAATTTTTACAAGCTCGTGTAAGCTATTCGCAAGGATACCGTGCACCGCAAATATTTGATGAAGACTTGCATATCGAAACATCTGGTTCACGTCAGGTAATCCACCAAAACGACCCCGGCTTAAAACAAGAAACAAGTCATAGCTTTATGGCATCACTCGACTTTAACAAACAAATAGGCAAGGTGTATGTTGGTTTATTGGTTGAAGGGTTTTATACCAAACTGAACAACCCTTTTGCAAATGAATACAGCGAACCTGATGAAAACGGAATAGTTGTTTATACAAGAGTGAATGCAGAAAAAGGAGCAAAAGTACAAGGTGTAAATATTGAATTAAATGTAGTGCCAAACAACAAATTCTTCATAAAATCTGGCTTTACAAAACAAAGCAGTAAATACGAAGAAGCTCAGGAATTTAATGAAAAAAGTTTTTTCAGAACACCGGGTGATTATGGTTACCTGACACTGGATTGGAAACCGGTAAAAAGTTGGGGCATATCTTCAACAGGAACTTATACAGGCAAGATGCTTGTTCCCTATTTTGGATTGCAAATACCCAATCCTGAAGGTGGTGAGTTGAGAGAAACAAAAAGCTTTCTTGATTTAGGATTAAAAGTGCGATATAATATCAAACTGAACGGAGCTACTTTGCAACTTTTTTCAGGAATTAAAAATATTTTTAATTCATATCAGAATGATTTTGATGAGGGAATTGACCGCGATCCCGGTTATATTTACGGACCAATGAACCCTCGTACAGTTTATTTTGGATTAAAAATCGGAAATTTGCTTAACTAAAGTTTATTACAGCTACAGAAAGAACCAGCAAAACACCGGAACCTGGCCAATGAAATACTTTAAAAACGGAAGCTGTAAGAAATAAGGTTGCTCCAGGATATCCGAATAAATATTTCAGTATTTTTGTGTTTTTATAAAATCTTCTAAAAATGGGAATGACTATAATTGAAAAAATAATATCAAACCATTCGAATAAGCATTGCGTTATACCTGGTGATATTATAGATGTGGAAATTGACGCAAGAGTGGCAAGGGATTTTGGGGGGCCGAATGTTGTGAAGAATATGAGGGAAAACAATCTTAAAGTGAAAGATGCTTCAAAAACCTTTTTTACATTTGATACAAATCCAACAGGTTCAGATCAGAAATATGCTGCTAATCAACAGATTTGCAGGATATATGCAAGGGAGCAGGGAATTAAAGTATATGACATTAACTCTGGCATTGGTACCCACCTGCTAATTGATGAGGGGATTATTTATCCGGGGGCTACTGCCATTTCAACAGATTCACATGCCAATATAATTGGGGCAATCGGTGCCTTTGGACAGGGTATGGGTGACCGTGACATCACTGCAGCATGGAACAAAGGCTATATATGGTTCAGGGTGCCGAAGTCGGTAAAACTTTTTTTAAAAGGAAAAATACCAGCCGAAGTTACACCTAAAGATATTGTTCTTAACATGTTATCAATATTTGGTGCTAATAAAATGTTAGGTTTTTCTGTTGAAATCTATGGAGATGATATTGACAAACTTTCATTAGATGATAGGATCACAATAGCTTCTATGGCTACCGAGATGGGAGCCATAACTATTCTTTTTACGCCAAATAAGGAGATAAGGGAATACTGCGAAGAAAAAAGGAATAAACCTGTTGAGATTATTTCTGCTGACAATGATGCCAAGTATGAACTTAACATTACCATTGACGCTACTAAATTTATTCCAATGGTTTCAAGGCCCGGAAAGCCACATGATGCTGTAAGCCTGAAGAATATAAAAGCAGTGAAGATCGATTCAGCTTTTGTTGGAAGTTGCACCAACGGCAGGATCGAAGATATGCGTGTAGTGGCAGGGATACTGAAGGGAAGAAAGGTGGCTCCCGGCGTAATGCTTAAAATAGTGCCTTCAACTAATGTTGTCTGGAATCAATGTTTGGATGAAGGACTTATCAGAATTTTCAAGGATGCAGGAGCACTTGTATCCAATGCCGGATGTGCTGGTTGTGCAGCCGGACAGGTGGGGCAGAATGGTCCGGGAGAGGTGACTGTAAGCTCTGGAAACAGAAATTTCCCCGGGAAACAGGGTAAAGGCGATGTATATCTGGCATCACCGGCAACTGTCGCTGCTTCTGCTGTTGCCGGATATATAACAGATATGGGAAATATTCCTGATCACCCTGCTATATTTAAGACCGGAGGGCATTCACATGAATATAGCACTATTGTTGAAAAGGCTAAACATCCGGAAAAACCTGAAGTTATGGAAGGAAGGGTCTGGGTTATAAACAGAGATAATATAGATACTGATATGATCTACCACAACAGGTATCTGACCATTACCGATCCAAAGGAGATGGGTAAATATACCTTTGATAATCTGGCCGGTTATCAGGATTTTGCTAAAAAAGCAAAACCGGGTGATATTGTTATGACAGGAAATAACTTTGGAAGCGGTAGTTCACGCCAGCAAGCTGTCGACTGTTTTAAATCATTGGGTATTCAGGCTGTTCTTGCAAAATCGTTTGGGGCAATTTATGAACGGAATGCTATAAACGCAGCCTTTCCGATTTTGACTTATGCCAATATAGAAACACTTGAATTAAGAAGCGGAAAAAGAATTCAGGTAGACTTGAAAAAAGGGGAGGTGAAGAACCTTGAAACCGGCAAATCCCTGCAAATTCAACCCTTTTCAGAAATTCAGATGGAGATCTATCAGAATGGAGGACTGTTTTGACATTTAAAGCTAACAATGTTGGATACTAATTCTTTATGATATATTTATCAGAATTACATGAGAAAAATGACTTTTGTGGAAAAGGTATTTAATGCCACTGCAGGAACTATTGTTTTCTGTAAACCCGATATAGTTCTCAGTCATGACAATACGGCCAGCATTTTAAAAACTTTTGAAAAAATGGGAGGCAGTAATATTGCTTATCCTGACCGTTTGCTTGTTGTATTGGATCATAATGCCCCTCCGACAAGTGCAAAACTGGCTTCACAATATCAGGCAATACGTGATATAGTAAAAGAAAAGGGTATAAAGATGTTTTATGATGCAGGTAAAGGTATCTGTCATCAGATTATGTCTTATCATGCCAAACCCGGAAAAATAATAGTTGGAAGCGACAGTCATACTTGTACCGCAGGTGCTTTTAATGCTCTTGCAGCCGGTATTGACCGTACTGAAACTGCAGGGATCTGGAAAAGGGGAGAAACCTGGTTCAGAGTACCTGATACATTGAAAATAAGTTTGAGAGGCAGATTACGTGAAGGGGTATATGCTAAGGATCTTTCCCTTTGGATTATTGGAATGATAGGATCGGCAGGAGCGAATTACCTTTCGATTGAATACCATGGTGAAGGAGTAAAATCTTTATCAATTTCTGAAAGGATGACCCTTGCTAACCTTGCTTCGGAGATGGGAGCGAAAAATGCAGTTTTTCCACCCGATGAAGTTTTGGCTGATTTTTATGGTAAAGAAAAGATTGAAGGAGTATGGGCAGATGAGGGAGCAAAGTATATTAAGGAAATAAACATTGATCTGGATGAAATATTCCCACTGGTTGCAGCTCCACATAATGTAGATAATATAAAATCTGTATCAGATGTTGCAGGAA
>JAUWMO010000065.1 GCA_030613125.1 Bacteroidota bacterium
TGCCCGCATGCTGTCGCTGTCCGCGTGTCGCCGTAGCTTTAGCGGAGGCACAAGCTTTAGCATAGGCGCCCGAAGCTTGCGAAGGTGGGTCATTAGCTGTCGCTGTCATTCTCCGAAGGAGTCCTCTGTACAATTGTCATCCTGAGCGAACGAAGTGAGTCGAAGGATCTCCTTAAGTTTATTACTATCTATAACAGTCAGAATTCCAAAGTTAGCGAGATCCCTCCCTGTGGTTCGGGATGACATTTTTCTTATTCATTCCAACATTCCATTATTCCAATATTCCATTATTCCAATACCATTCGCTCGCAAATAGTTGGTTTACCGATTTATTCATTGTAACAACCGATATGGAAAACAACGTATTAAAAGCAGTTTTTAAAGCCGTTGTTTTAATTTCCATATATCATCGTACTCAGAATAATTCTTTGAAAAAATAATAGGTGATAATAAATGAAGCTATCAATTTGATGCCTATTCCCATCATAAATCCAAAAAGTGACCCCATTCCTGCCCGGAATGATTTGTTAAATTCTTCTCCTTTTATCATTTCAGCCCCAATGGCACCAATAATAGGTCCAAGTATCAATCCTACTGGCGGGAAAAAAAAGATGCCAAAGATCATACCGATTGTCGCTCCCCAGATGCCTGCTTTGGATCCACCCATTTTTTTTGTTCCCCAGATTGGTACTATATAATCGATGACTGATACAAGAAGGGCAATAAAACCCATAAGTAACATAAAATTCAGGCTGTAATCGGCAAATCTGCTAAACTGCAATAGAAGCAAACCAATAAAACTGATTGGAGGACCTGGTAAAACCGGCAAAATGCATCCAACCAGACCAATAATTATTAAAATAATTCCAAATACCAGAAGGAGATAGTCTATCATAATGATATTTTGAGAATGTTTTATTACAAAACGAAGTACAATAATATCAGAGGGAAAATAACACCAGCAACTGTAAGCCATAATCCACGACCGGTAATACCATTCTTTCCCCTGAGGATAAATAAACCGGTAATGGCCAGTAGAGCAAGGGCTCCGGCATATATATCTGAGAACCAGGTCCACCAAACACCAGGATTATAATGCAGATAATTTACTTCATAAAATACATGTCTTTTTCTGATCTTTTCAATCAGGCATTTACCAGTGGTCAGATTCAAATAAACAGAACCTCCTTTCAGGAAAACTTTCAATATGTCATTTGAAGGGAAATAGTGCTTTTTGTAGTTATTTCTGTTGTCATATTTATCAAGAAGATCCAAAACAAAGGATTTGTCAACTGCCGATCTGTCGGGTATCGAGCTAACCTGAAAATCACGTGTTGTAATAACATAATTTGGATTCCAGTCATTTAAATGGTTCAAGGCAATGCCCGAAAGAGCATAGATAATAGAAGTAGCTGCAAAAAAGTAACCGAAATCCCTGTGAAGAACTCTGTTGATCTTTCTCCAATTCATATTATTCCATTATCTCTGATCAGGTAATCAGGAAATATAACTGTAAAGAAAATACCGTTGTGCGAAAGATTTTATTTTTTCTCTTCAAATTTCACACATTCAATTGAGTAAAAGGAAATATGATCCTGGCCGGATGCTTCAAGTTTTTCTCTAAGTTGTTTATTTTGCTTCTTCTGTTCCTCTAATTCGTTTTCTTCCATCCCTCCTTCATGACCTTTTCCGTCACTCAATTCATTGGCTCCCTTATAACCATCCGACTCTTCAAGTTCCTGTTCCCTCATTGTAAGGTAGTTTTCATCTACCTTAAGTTCATTAACAATCCCCTGAACATTGACTTTACTTCCTTCCAATTCTACTTCAAAGCTGCCAATATTCTTACCAGTGGTTATTTTTATTCTATTTTCAGGGTTTTCACCAAAAACAAACATCTTCTTTCCTCCATGTTTACAAACATGATCTACTGTCCCGGAGATTAATACTGTTTTTCCAACATAGTCACCTGCATTTTCAAGCAAGTCATTAATACTTACTTCAACTAATTTGTCTTCTGTGGCTGTCTCTTTTTCATTTGAGACTTTCTGATTGCATGCAACCATAAAAAACGGGACGAGCATTAATAAAACGATTCTTTTCATGATTTTTTTGTTTATGATTGGATAATGAATTGCAAAAGTAGGTATTTTCATGAATATTTAACTATATGAAGGTTGAAAATCAATCGTTTTACTTGATGATAGTTTACAAGTTCCTCCACAACCATTACAGGCCAACCTTGTTGAAGGATCACCATTTGAAATGAACAACCTTGCTAAACTGTATATTGAGTAAAACACAGCCAGTATGAAAAGTATTAACGCTATTAGTTCCTGTAACATATCATTATTTATTAAAATAAACTTCCTGCCTGATAGGTGATAAAAGACATAATCCAGGCAAGAAGGGTTGTGTACAAAATAGTAAATAATGCCCATTTCCAGCTTCCTGATTCCTTTCTGATTGCAGCTATTACAGCTAAACATGGGAAGTACAATAAAATAAATATCATATATGATAATGCCACTACCGGATTATAAACTTTCTCTCCTTTTTTTCTTCCCTTCTGGTAGGTTTCATTTTTTAGTTTTTGTATAAGGGTTTCTGAAGTTTCATCGTTTTCTGCACCAGCCTGATACAATACTCCCATTGTGCTAACAACAACCTCTTTTGCAGCAATACCGGTTAGTAAACTGACACTCATTTTCCAGTCAAACCCAAGAGGTTTCATTACAGGTTCAACGAATTTCCCAATCCTGCCAATATATGAGTTTTCAAGCATCATTAACCGGGGTTGATTGATGGAAGTGACAACAATCGGTTTTTTCTCAGGTAAATTATCCTGGCTAATGGGATGTGTCATGAATTCTGATCTGTTTTTTTCAGGTACAGGATTCAGATTTAGGATATTTTCTCTTGGATAATAGCTGAGGCCCCAGATTAATATTGATGCGACAAGGATTATTCCACCCATTTTTCTTAGGTATTGGACACCTTTACTCCACATATGATTAAATGTAGTTCGGAGTGTTGGTACTCTGTATGGTGGTAATTCCATTACAAATGGTACTTCTTCGGCTTTAAACAAGATTTTTTTGAACAAAACAGCAATCAGCGATGCCATAATAATCCCAAGGATGTATATGGAAAACAACACAACACCGGCATTGTCTGGGAAAAAGGCTCCTATGATAAGTATGTAAACCGGGAGACGGGCACTGCATGACATAAACGGGTTAATCAACATGGTTACCAGCCGGTTATTGCGGTTTTTTATAGTACGGGTTGCCATTATGGCTGGAACATTGCAGCCAAAACCCATAATTAAAGGAATGAAAGATCTGCCATGCAGACCTATTTTATGCATTAATTTGTCCATAATGAAGGCTGCCCTGGCCATATACCCTGTGTCCTCCATTAAAGAGATGAAGTAGAAAATTATCAAAATATTAGGGAGGAATACTATAACACTTCCAACACCTCCAAGTATTCCATCAACTATGAGATCTGTGAGCGGTCCAGGTGGTAACAGAGATATCATTTGCACAGAAAGCAGGGATATCAATTGCTCAAGCCAATGCATTGGGTATTTCCCTATCTCGAAGGTAAAATAGAATGTAATGAACATTATTAAGAACAGGATTGGAAATCCAAAGATCTTATGTGTGAGGAAAGCATCGACTACCTCTGAATTTTTTCGTCTTAATTCAGTATTCCTGACAAATGTTTCTTTAAGTGCCCCTGAAATAAACCCATATCTTGAATCGGTAATTAAGGTTTCAGGATCTTCTTTAAGAACATTTTCCAACCTGGATATTTCCATGTCAGATATTTGTTCTATTTGAGGATAATTGTCCCAGCGGGATAAAGAGAACCTGGCTGCTTTATCTTTTTCAAGAAGTTTTATAGCATAATATCGGGAAGACACCATATCTGTAATCTTCTTATTTTTCCAGATCACATCCTGTATTTTGTGGATAGATTTCTCTGCTTCAACACCGTAATTAATATGTATATGCCGGACCAGTGGATCGCGGTCTTCAAAAACATCAATTACCTTATTGAACAATTCATTTATCCCTTTTCCTTTTGAGGCTATGGTTGGAACAATAGGAATTCCTATCATTTTTCCCAGGGAATCATAGTCAAACTTATCACCTGATTTGCTAAGCTCATCATACATATTAAGCGCAACTATCACTTTTACATCCATATCTATAAGCTGGGTGGTAAGGTATAGATTCCTCTCCAGGTTAGAAGCATCCACAACATTAATTACAATGTCAGGCATTTCGCCAAAAATATGTTTTCTTACATAAAGCTCTTCAGGAGAGTATGCTGATATGGAATATGTTCCCGGAAGATCAGTAAGGTCAAAAGAATATCCATTATGATTAAAACGGGCCTTTCTGGAATCAATAGTTACGCCCCCATAATTGCCAACATGTTCCTTTGAGTTCGATGCATAATTATAAAGTGTTGTTTTACCTGAGTTTGGATTTCCCACCAATGCTATGTGGATGTTTTTTCCTTTTTTATGGGCAGTAGTAATAAAATCATCTTCTGAAATCACACCATTAAATTGAACAGGTCTGAATGAAGCAGCCTCCTTTCTGGTAATTACCTCGATCATTTGGGCCTCACTTCTTCTGAGGGAAATATTATAGTCCATTATCTGGTATTCAATCGGATCCATGAGTGGAGCATTTTTTATAACTGTTATTTGCTGGTCTTTAATAAAACCCATTTCCGTAATCCTTTTCCGGAAAGCCCCACGGCCCTTAACCTTGGTGATATAAGCACTTTCTTTTGATTTTAAATCAGCTAGTCTCATATACTTTACCCTTAACAGATTGCAAACTTATAATATAGTTGTCAATTCTTCAATACCAATATTTTGGTATTTTTGATTTATTGAATTTGATTCAGAATCCAGGATCAATACACCTGAACCATAAATAATTAATCAACAATAGAATAATAAAACAAACCATTAAATCTAATTCTTATTCTTGCAAATATAAAAGTAGAATGGTTAAAAGACAAGGATGCTTCAATGGACGAAAAAACAGGAAAGTACAGGTAAATATTAGTTTCAGACCTACTGGCCCTGTAATTGGGGTTGTAGGATTGATGATCAACAAAATACGCTGATTATTAACAGCTTATGTTATTGGCGAAGGTCCCTAAAAAAATCTGAGTTTAAGATCCAGATGTTTGCAAAAAAAGAAGGTAGGTTCTGTTTGGTCAACACCCCCTTAATATTTTTCAGGTAAATTAAACCTGAATCAGTCTTTTTTTTCTCCCAGATCTTCAAAATCTACATTAGTAAAATTCTCAGTTAATTCTTCATCCGATTTGGCTGATGGTTTTTCTACCGCTTCCTTTTCAATAATTTCAGGATTAGCATTTTTAATAAACTCTATAACCTCACTAAGGCCATCTGAAAACTTATCAAAATCTTCTTTATATAAAAAGATCTTGTGCTTCTCAAAAAAGGGTTGACCTTCACGGTTAAATCTTTTTTTACTTTCGGTAAGAGTTAAATAATAATCATTACGTCTAGTGGCTTTAACATCAAAAAAGTAGGTTCGTTTTCCTGCTCTTACAGCTTTTGAAAAAATTTCCTCTCGGTCATACCTTTCAAATCCTTCCTTTTTTTCGGTTCCTTCTTCCATGCTTTAGTTGTTTTAAGTTTAGGCTATGTACAACGGTCAAAAGTAAAAAATAATTTTAATATTCATCGAACAAATTCCCGTAAAATTATACTTTACGGGTAAATTGTATATGAGTGATTAGCTGATCAATCAAATTTTTTGGTAAGGAATGAAAAGATTGTATTTTTGTGTTGTTATTAACAATCCGTTAAGGCAATGATTAATAGAAGGTTGCTAAGAATAAAAGTGCTTCAGGCTTATTACGCTTATACCAAAAGGGGGCACGACTCAATTACGGTAACTGAAAAAGAGCTGTTACATAGTATTGAAAAGTCATTTGATCTTTTTTATTACCTGCTGCTCCTGGTTGTTGATATCGTAGCGTATGCAAAGTCCAGAATTGAATTGGCCAAACAAAAAAATATTCCAACTTATGAAGATCTTCATCCTAATACACGTTTTATTGATAACTGGTATGTGAAAGAACTACAAGAACATACAACATTCATAAAAATTATTGATAATAAAAAGATAAATTGGGTAAATTATCCTGAACTTATTAGAAATTTATATCAATCCATAATAAACTCGGAAGATTATAATGATTATATGGGAAAATCTGAAAGTAGTGTAAATGAAGATAAAAATTTATTGATCACCCTGTTTACAAATCATATTCTGGTTTCGGAAGATCTGTATCAAAATCTTGAAGAGGAGAGTATCTATTGGAATGATGATGTGGAATACGTTATAAGTATGATATTGAAGACCATAAGAAAGTCATCGCCTGGGAAACTGACATTATTTTCTGGGGAAAAGATATTTAAAAATGAAGAAGATAAGGAATTTGTACTTCGCTTGCTTCATAAGGTGATTCTAAAACATAAAGATTATAAAGAATTGATTAAAATTTATGCTGAAAATTGGGATATAGAAAGAATCGCCCTTATGGATATTTTGATTATGGAATTAGCCATTGCTGAGATGGTTGAATTTTCTCAAATTCCTGTCAGGGTAAGTTTAAATGAATACATTGAAATATCAAAAACATACAGCTCCAATAAAAGTGGCGTGTTTATTAATGGTATTCTGGACAAAATCACCCATCGTCTAAAAAAAGAAAAAGTGATTGTTAAAAGAGGAAAAGGATTAATTGGGGAGCAGTAAATGTTAATTTTTTAAAAAAAAATTGGTCAACTGAGTCAAATATTTTTACTTTGCATCCTGGTATTATTAAAACATAGAAACATATGATGATAATAAGATTTATTTTACCTGTCATTGTATTGTATTTATTTTCATGTGGGGGAAAAGAAGGGTCCCGGGATAGAGAATTACTATCTTCCGGGGATTCATTGTTAGGCATTCCTATTATTGAGTTCGTCGTGAATTCTCATGATTTTGGAAAGATAAGTGAAGGTGAAAAAATTAGTTTTACCTTCCATTACACAAATTCTGGTAAAGGTGGATTAATAATTAATTCTGCCTCGGCATCTTGTGGATGTACCATACCAAGTTATAGCAAAGAGCCTTTGCTTCCGGGAGAAAAAGGAAAAATAGAGGTTCTTTTTAACAGCAGTGGGAGATTGGGTGTACAACATAAGACTATTGCAATTAGAACCAATGGTAGGCCCGATATGAAAATTCTGGATATCTATGCTGAGATTATTAAAAATAATAAATAAGGTAAATCTAAAATAAAAAAAACCATTATGACTAATTTGTTATTTGTATTATTAATGGCTCCGAAGGAAGGACAAAGTCCTCTCACTTCACTGCTGCCACTTGTCCTGATCATACTTGTTTTTTATTTTTTTATGATCCGGCCACAGATGAAACGACAAAAAGATCTTAAAACCTATCGGGAGAGCCTTAGAAAAGGTGATAAGGTTCTTACTACCGGAGGTATTTATGGTAAAGTCGTAGATATTAAGGACCAGGTTATAGTTGTTGAAATTGCTGATAAAATCAGGATTAAAGTAGATAAAAGTGCTATCTTAAAGGATTCTGGTGATATAGCAGGTCGGAAATAGTAAGAAAGAGTAATTCAGATATTCTGAATCCAATAAACATCTTAGGTTTGAAACCGGTTTTATATACCAGATTGTCCGGTTACTACAAACGGATCAGACAGAGATTAGATAGAAATTTTTTTATCTTTCTTTTCTTTCTGTTTCTGTCAGGTCTTTTTTGGTTGCTTAATGAGTTAAACAAGGAATCTATTTCAGATATAACCTATCCGGTTCGTTATAACAATCTGGATAGCCGCAAAATTCTGGTAAATGAAGTGCCTAACAGCCTTATTTTGAAAGTTCAGGCTCCAGGCTATACTTTATTGAAATCCAAACTAAGTCCCAGATTGATTCCCATAAATCTGGATATGAGGTCATATCTGCTGCGCCAAAATGAAATGTTATCCTCTGATTACTTTTTATTGACAAAGGATCTTCATGGTCGTTTTACAAGACGGTTGGCCAGTGATATAAAAATATTAGAGATACAGCCTGATACGATTTTCTTTCAATTCGACAGCGTAATTTATAAAAAAGTACCTGTCGTAGCTGATATCAGTTATTCATTGTTAAGGCAGTTCATGTTAAGAGATGAAATTCGTACCACGCCGGACAGTATGGGCATGACCGGACCAGGTAAGATATTAGATACTCTACAATATATTAATACTGTTCATGAAAGTTATCAGGAACTTAACAACACTGTTCAGCAGGAAATTAAGTTGGTTAGAATTCCCAAAATAACATATGACCAAAAAGAAGTTTTAATGACAATTCCGGTTGAACAGTTTACTGAAGCAAACCTGAGAATTCCAATAGAAACTGTTCATGTACCCGATTCCATTATTTTAAAAACATTTCCAAACCAGGTTTCTTTAACCTGTATTGCCGGGTTAAGTGATTATGAAAAGTTATCTGCTCATCTCTTCCGGGTTGAGGTAAATTTTGAATCTATTGATTTTAGTTTGGGTGATAAATTAAAGGTAAATATTGTATCGTCACCCGAATTTGTACAATCTATCCGGATATATCCTATCTATGTAGATTTCATTATTGAAAATAAGTAATGTTGAAAGTAGGTATTACAGGTGGGATAGGAAGTGGAAAATCATATGTATGTAAAGTATTTCGTATGATAGGCGTTCCGGTCTTTCATGCCGATAAGGTTGCACAAGACCTTCTTGATACTCATCCATCACTGAAGCATACAATGCAGGATCTGTTTGGGGCAAACATATATGTAAATGACCGGCTAAACAGAAAGAAAGTAGCTGAAATAGTATTTCAGGACAAGACTATTCTCGAAAAACTAAACCAGGTAGTCCATCCTTTGGTTCTTGAGAGTTTTAATAATTGGACAAAAAATATTTCAGGACATCCGTACGTTTTGAAAGAAGCAGCAATAATATTTGAGTCAGGAGCTGAACAATTTCTTGATGCTGTAATAAATATTACGGCTCCGAGAGAATTGAGAATAAAAAGGGTAATGAAAAGAGATAAGGTTTTACGCAATCATGTTATTGCCAGGATGGAAAATCAATTACCTGAAGAGGATAAGCTTAAACGGGCCGATTATGTAATATATAATGATGAACACTCTTTGATCTTACCTCAAATAATTAATATTCATAATAAACTACAATACATGGCAAAGCGTATTTGATTATCATAGGCAAATTATTTTATTTTGCCATTTATTAGATATTTGAAAAAATGGGAAAATTTGGAAAATGGATTGCAGGTGGTTTGGGATGGGCTTTTTTTGGTCCCCTCGGAGGTATTTTGGGATTTGCTCTGGGAGCACTTCTTGAGGAGAGTCCAAACATAAAATCTCAGTTGAAAAAAACCTCAACCGGGGCATTTGCTATGAGCCTGCTGGTTCTCATAGCTGCTGTGATGAAAGCAGATGGAAAGGTGGTTAAATCAGAACTTGATTTTGTTAAGCAGTATCTGGTTAAGGCTTTTGATCCGGAATCAGCAAAAGAAGCCCTTACTATGCTTAGAAGTATTATAAAACAGGAGATTCCTCTCAATGATGTCTGCAACCAGATAAGGCAAAATATGAATTATTCTTCAAGGCTACAACTTCTTCATTTGCTTTATGGCGTTTCTAATGCTGATGCCAGGATCAACGAAAAAGAGTTGGAGGTTATTGAAAGGATTGCTACTCAAATGGGAATTTCTTCAAAAGATAAGGATTCTGTCAAGTACATGTTTATCCCGAAGACAGATGCATTCTACAAAATCCTTGAGATCACCCCTTCAGCTTCTGATGAGGATATTAAAAAAGCTTATCGGAAAATGGCAATGAAATATCACCCAGATAAAGTTAGTCACCTGGGTGAAGATTTCCAGAAATTTGCCAATGACAAATTTAAAAAAGTCAATGGAGCATACAATAATATAAAAAAAGAGAGAAATATTGCCTGATTTATTACAGTGAAGTATTTACAATAAATTTTAAAGTGTTTTAATTATGGACTTGAAGGATATAATGGCTATTTCTGGTAAACCCGGCCTGTATAAATTTATCTCACAAGGCAGAAATGCCATGATTGTTGAAAATCTTGAGAATAACACCAGAATGAGCGCATTTGCTTCTGATAAAGTTAGTACCCTTGAAGATATTGCAATATTTACTGAGGATCAGGATGTTCCTATAAAAGATGTGTTAAAAAATATTTTCGATAAGGAGAATGGACGGGAAACCATTTCACATAAGTCTGCTAATGAGGAGCTTAAGACATGGTTTGAATCAATCCTTCCTGATTATGACCGGGACAGAGTTTATGTTTCTGACATAAAGAAGGTGATTCAATGGTATAACATCCTGCAAAAGATGGAAATGCTTGTGTTTGAGGATGTGAAAGAAAACGAAACCGGAGCGTCTGAAGAATCATCATCTGAAGAATCATCAAAAAAGGAATCAGAAGAAAAAACAGATTCATGAACCCAGATCATCCCCGGCCAAAGGTAAAAGCCCAACGTAAATTTGTATCACCAAACCTTAATATAGATTCCTGGGGATCTGTTGAAATGTATTTCACCGACCTCCTAACCAGGAATATTAATTCTGTTGCCAATTTAGAGAAATGGTTATCTGACAGAAGTGAACTGTCTTCTGTTCTTGAAGAAGACCTTGCCTGGAGATACATACGAATGAATTGTAATACTTCTGATAAAGAATTAACGAAAAACTATGAAAATTTTATTAAGAATATTGAACCAGAAGTATCCAGGATGTCTAATTTACTTGATCGTAAATTTTTTAATACCACAATTAAAGACCAGCTTGATACAAAAAAATATCTTGTTTTTATTCGTGCCCTGAAAAAAAGAATGGAGATTTTCAGGGAAGAAAATGTGCCTGTCATCTCTGAATTACAAGTGGAAGAACAACTATATGGAAAGATAACTTCTGGCATGACCGTTACTCATGACGGTAAAGAGCTCACTCTTCAAGAGGCTTCGAACTATATTAAAGATCCGGATAGAAACATCAGAAAGGATTTTTATTTTCGCATCACAAAACGAAGACTGAAAGATGCTGTTAAATTGCAAGAACTGTTAAGTTCACTTATTGGTAAACGGCATGAAGTTGCTTTGAATGCAGGATTTGAGAATTACATGGATTATAAGTGGGCTGATTTTGGCAGATTTGACTACAGTGTTGAGGATTGTAAGCGTTTTCATGAATCTATTGCCACAGAAGTTTGCCCGTTGGCAGATAGGATATTGGAAAGGAGGAAAGAAAAACTAAACATACAAACTCTCAAACCTTGGGATCTCGAGGTAGATATAGATTTAAAGCCTCAATTAAAGCCATTTCGGGATTCATCTGAGCTAATTACTAAAACAATTAAAAGTTTTGGAAAGATTCGGTCACGTTTCGGGGAGTACCTGCAACAAATGGAGAATGGAGGCTTTCTTGATTTGGATTCCAGGATTAACAAAGCCCCCGGGGGGTTTAATTACCCACTTTATGAAAGTAATATTCCTTTTATTTTTATGAATGCAACAGGTAACCTACGGGATTTGGAAACCATGTTCCATGAAGGAGGCCATGCTGTTCATAGTTTTGTTAGTGCCGGGCAGAAACTGGTTGAGTATAAGGAACTTCCTGCTGAAATCGCTGAACTTGCCTCTATGACTATGGAGTTGATCTCAATGGACCAGTGGCATAATTTCTTCAGATCTGAAGATGATCTGAACCGGGCCAAAAGAAGCCAGTTGGAAGGTGTAATTCAGGTATTGCCCTGGATTGCTACGATTGACAAGTTTCAACATTGGCTTTATACTAAGCCTGAACATTCACATGACGAGAGGAATTCTGCCTGGAAAGATGTTATAGCCGAATTTGGAAGTAAACAGGTTGATTGGGAAGGACTTGATGATCAGTTTGCCAATATGTGGCAGAAACAACTACACATTTTTGAGGTTCCATTTTATTACGTGGAGTATGGTATTGCACAGCTTGGTGCAATTGCAATCTGGAAAAACTATAGAGACAATCCTGTGAAAGCCCTGGACCTTTATGAGAAAGCATTATCTCTTGGTTATTCTGTGCCTATCCCCGGGATCTATCAGACTGCCGGAATTTCATTTGATTTTTCAAAAGAGTATGTTCAAGAACTTATGGGTTTTATCGGCGGAGAGCTTGAGAGGCTGATCTAACGCTTCAATCCACAGTCCACAATCCGCAGTCTACAGTCCCCAGTCCGCAGTGCGATATAACAATTAAACAATTCAACAATTAA
>JAUWMO010000374.1 GCA_030613125.1 Bacteroidota bacterium
GAGAAATGAAAGTTTCGGTTCTGGATATTCCGGAAATCACCTGGATCTTGTCAACAAGTACATGTTTCAAGTCCTCGTTATCTTTAGCAAAAATCTTTATGAAAATGGAGTAATTACCTGTAATATAATGGCACTGAGTGATCTCTGAGATCTCTTTCAGTTTCGTAACAACTTCAGGATATAGACTGGCGCTGTCGAGAAATATTCCAATGTAAGCACATGTATGAAATCCTATTTTTTTCGGACTGATTTTAAACTCAGAACCCGTAATAACCCCCATTTTTGCTAAACGCTGTATGCGCTGGTGGATTGCAGCACCTGATACATTACACTCCCTGGCCACTTCCAGATAGGGTATTCGTGCGTTGGATGTAATTAATGAGAGGATCTTCCTGTCAAGATTGTCAAGCTGCAATTTCTCTTCCATAATAGCTGTTTCTTTGAATAGATGAATATTTTTCTTCTAATTTAATTACAATTTGAAATATATTAGAAAAAAATTAGATGATTTGAAACATAAATATTTAAATCACTTTCAATTACGTTGAGTATTTATTGAGCGGATATCCTCACCGGTTGGATTTTGGAATACCTGAAGATCAAATTCAGGAAGGATGGCAAGAATATGATCAAATATATCAGCCTGTATGGCTTCATAATTTGCCCATTCCTGGTCATTACTGAACACATAGATTTCTATTGGTAACCCGCGTTCGGTAGGTTGAAGATGCCTGATAAGAAAAGTCATCTCCTGATGTATTTTGGGATGGTTATGGAGGTAATTTTCGAGGTAAACCCGGAATGTTCCGAGATTTGTCATTCTTCTACCGTTAACAATCACAGATGTATCCAGGTTAAGAGATTTGTTATAGGCTTCTATTTCTTTTTGCTTTTTGTTGATATAATCTTTCAACACTGCGAATTTTTTAAATTTCTCAATCAACTTATCATCAAGGAATCTGACACTTTTCATATCGATATGAATGGATCGTTTGATCCTTCGACCACCAGACTCTTCCATACCGACCCAATTGTTGAATGATTCGGATACTAATGCATACGTAGGTATTGTTGAGATTGTTTTATCCCAATTTTGGACTTTGACAGTATTTAGGCTGATATCCTTAACAGTCCCGTCAGCACCATATTTCGGCATTGCAATCCAGTCTCCAACTTTCACCATTTTGTTTGCGGAGAGCTGGATGCTCGCAACAAATCCAAGAAATGTATCTTTAAAGACAAGTAATAAAATGGCAGCTACTGCACCTAATCCTGCCAGAAGCGCTTTTGGCGCTTCACCGGTGAAGATGGAGATGATGAGAATACCTGCAAAAAAGTAGAAAATTATTTTTACAACCTGGATATAACCCTTAATATTTCTTCCTTCAGAAATTGACAGACGGAGATATATTTCATGTAGGGCATTGATGACGGCATCAATAACGAGTAATCCTACAATGATCATATAAGTTTCAGTAACATTACGTATAAATTCAACTAGCTCTGGGGCATCAAACAGGAATCTTATTGAGCTGTTGATAATCAGGGCAGGTGCAAGGTGGGCCAGCCTGTTAAATACTTTCAGCCTGACAAATATGTCATCCCATTTATTCTTTGTTCTGGAAACAATGCCTTTAATACTGACAATTATGATTCGCTTTGTTACAATATCAGCAAGAAAAGCAAGTAAAAGAATAGAGATCAATACTGTTGTGTTCTCCAGAATGGCAGCAAATTGTTCTGATAATCCTACCCTCATAAGAAACGCCTTATAACTGATAATCCACTGATCAATCATTTTTTTAATTATTTTTTAATTATTTCTCCAAAATTATAAATTTTAAGTGATTAATATTTAAATTATTGTGTCTCCAGACTTATCATTAACCAGAATTGGAAAAATTCAAATTAATATTTTTAATTTTAGAATTTCGTCAAGTATATTCAGGCTTCGACATAATGTTTATATTTGTTGGTCAATATGATTTGTGAAACAATTCAGACACTCTCATTCCTTAAATGGTGAAGCGGTTATCAGATGATGAAATAATACATGGACTCAAGCAACAGGATAACCGTGTTCTTCAATATATTTATAAGAACTCTTTTAATTCTGTTAAGCAGTTAATACTAAGCAATGCAGGTTCCGAGAATGATGCTGAGGATATTTTTCAGGAATCATTGATTATAGTATTTAAGAAGCTGAGGGATGAACCTGCATTTAAGCTTGATTGTACCTTCACTACATATATTTACTCCATTGCCAGGTTAATGTGGTTAAAGCATCTCAGGCAGATTAAAAAAATCCATATTGACCCTTTAAACCGGGATCTGGAAGAGCGGATTGAATTTGAAGAGCCTTCACCCGTAGAAGATAAGGATTTACGTTTGGCCATTTACCAGCGAAACCTTTCAAAGATTCCTGAGGATTGTCAGGCTATTCTCAGGTTAACAGTTGAAAAAATAACAGCTAAGGAGATTGCCGAAAGACTGGGATTCAGAAGTGAGGGGTATGTAAGAAAACGGCGTCATTTTTGTAAGGAGTTCCTTATAAATCAGATCAAGGATGATGCTGAATACAGGGCAATGTTTGAAGATTAAGATTTTAGAGTTATTCTCTTCTTCTTCCTGTATGTGTAATATTGTGTGCCCAGCACAATTAGAATAAACCCCGTTATCAATAATCCCCAGTAATAGATTGCAGACTTCGTGTATATCGGACTGCTGTCGCCAATACTGACAAACCCGGACCAGAAATAAGGATTCGCCTTAAGATCATCAGCATTCTTCAGGTATTTAATTTTTGCAAGACGATGGGCTGCCTGCTTGCTCTTCCCTTATTTAAGGTATTTGAAAAAT
>JAUWMO010000109.1 GCA_030613125.1 Bacteroidota bacterium
ATAATATTAATGTAAAAGAGCTTGAAACACAGATATCCAATCTGGTTTATAAATACCTGGGAGACCAGATTAAAGAACTTAACCTGAAACTGAAACCTGAACTTCAATCTCTGAAAAGTATTCACTTGTATTCAAATCTTGAGGCTGAATTGCGCTCCAACAGCAACATAGATTATATTTATATTTTTTTAGCTGTTGGACTTATCATTCTGGCAATTGCCTGCGTAAACTTTATGAATCTGGCGACTATAACTTCAGCGAACAGGACGAGAGAGATTGGAATGAGAAAGGTTGTTGGAGCTTACAGGTGGCAACTTATAATTCAATTTCTGGGCGAATCTGTACTTATATCACTTATTGCCTTTCTGATCTCAATAGCAATTGTCCAACCATTATTACCTGTTTTTAATAGTTTATCAGGGAAGAATCTGGTACTTGATATTACTCATGTCCGGACATTACTTGAAATTCTGATGATAAGTATTATTTTGGGTTTGTTAGCCGGCAGTTATCCTGCTTTTTTCCTTGCATCCTTCAGGCTTGATCCCGTCTTACGAGGTGAATTTAGAACCGGACCGAAAGGTACAAAAATCCGTACAGGCCTTGTTCTGATTCAATTTGTAGGTTCAAGCTTTTTTATAATTGGCACATTGGTTGTGAATCGCCAAATGAATTATATTCATAATAAAAACCTGGGATTTGATAAGGAACAAGTTGTAGTGGTTCCAATGGGGGACCCAAGAGCCCGGCCACTATATATTACCTTTAAAGAGAATCTAAAGCAGATCCCTGAGATAAGATCTGTTTCATCTGCCAGCAGTGTGCCCGGTGGTTTGATAAATAATACTCTGGCGGAACCTGAAGGGCGGCCAGTTGGAGAAAATGTGGTTATAAATGAGCTGTATATTGATCATGATTTTATAACCACTTTGCAAATAAAAGTGATTAATGGAAGGGACTTTTCAGTATTGTTTCCATCTGACACCCTTACTGCTTTTATTGTTAACAAAGCTGCTGTCCTTCACTTTGGCTGGGGTGACAGGGGGATAGGTAAAAAAATAAATATCGGCAATTTTAAAAAGGGACGGGTGATTGGTATAGTTGATGATTTCCATGTTAAATCACTGTATCATAGAATAGAACCGGTAATCATGCATATTGCACCTAATCCGGTACTTTATCTTTATATACTCATCAGGATCAGACCTGGGGATATATCTGCAACACTCAATAAAATTGAAAAACATTGGTACCTGGTCTATCCTCAGGATCAGTTCATTTATTCTTTTCTCGATCAGGATTATGACCGTTTATACAGGTCAGAAGACCTCTGGGGCAGAGTTTTTGCTTCTTTTTCATTTCTGGCTATTTTTATTGCATGCCTGGGATTATTTGGGCTGGCTTCATATACAGCAGAGATCAGTAAGGTTGGAATTGGTGTTAGAAAAGTATTTGGAGCTTCGGCAATAACAATTGTTTTAATGCTATCTGGTCAGTTTGCCAGATTAATAATAGTGGCGAATCTTATTGCCTGGCCCCTGGCATATTTGATCCTTAATAAATGGTTGCAGAACTTTGCTTACCGGTCAAATATACCATTTTGGATCTACCTTCTTGCATTTGGTATCTCTTTATTAATTGCGATACTTACAATAAGTTATCAGGCATTCCGTGCAGCAAACAAAAATCCGGCTATAAGTCTCAGGCATGAGTAAATGGTTGAGTTTCAATAACTCCTGGCTAATCCCGATCCTCGGACATCTGAGGCCCCCGAATAACCAGTAATATTACCATATTTGTCTCTTATTACCATTAAAGCATGTGCATTTCCCAGAGAGTAAACCCTTATTGTCTTATGCCCTTTTGCTTTTAAGGATTGAAAAACCTCTTCATTAATCCCCCATTCTATGCCAATATTATCTGGTTCAAAGAAACTTACCCGGGGTGCATCAATTGCTTCTTGCAGATCCATATTAAAGTCAATCAGGTTCATTATCATCTGGGGAACTGTTTGTCCAATAGTGCGACCTCCCGGGGTTCCTAAAGCCACCCAGGGCAGACCATCCTTGAGAATTATTGTAGGACAGTCACCTGAAAGTTTTCTTTGGCCAGGATTGGCATCCATTGGATTCCCTTTAGGTTCGAATGTGCAAAAAGCGAGTGAATTATTTAGCCATAGACCGGTGCTTTCCGGCATGACCTTGCTACCGAATAAAGTGCCAAGAGTTTGGGTAGCACATACAATATTACCCCATCTGTCAGCTACAACAAAATGTGTTGTATGTTGCTGATCTGTATTTTCTGTTTTGTATGGTGGGTCGAAACAAATTGCCTGTTCACTATTAATATTTCTGGCAACAGTATTCCAGTACTGTTCTGACAATAGCATGTCAAGAGGGGGTGGTTTGATCTCCGGGTCTCCGGCATATTTTAACCTGCACCAATATGAGTGTTTTGTAGCTTCTGAAAATATATGCAGGTAGTTTGAACTATTGTGTTTAAGTTCCAGACTATCAAACCGGCTCATGATCCCAAGTCTGATGAGAGATGGAAATGCAGTTGAGGGAGGGGCAGATGTGAATATTTCATACCCTTTATAATTAATACTGATTGGATCCCATAATTCAGCTTTATCTGCTGCCAAATCATCTATTGTCAGAAAGCCTTTGTTTTCTTTTATAGCTTTGGCAATAGTTATTGCTATTTTCCCCCTGTAAAATATTTGTGCACCTTTTTTTGAGATCAGATACAGAGTGTTTGCAAGGTTTGTTTGAATCAAAATATCGCCTGCTGAAATTGGTTTGCCATTTTTACCATAGATCTTTTTTGCATGATCAGGAAAGGAATTCCAGGAGTATTGGATCGCACTTGCTAATCCATGATCTACTTTAAATCCCTTTCTGGCCAGTTTTACCGGTAAAGAAAACAGATCATTCCATTCCATGTTACCATATTCTGATGACAGGAAAAACAAGGCATTCACTACGCCTGGTGTTGAAACCGATTTTGCTCCCAAACGATTCTTCTTAAAATCTTTAACCGGAGAACGCATCAGATCGGAATTTGTTTTCCTGGGAATTTTACCGCTGGAATCAAGAAATCGAATCTTGTCAGTTTTAGCTTCATATAAAAGGATAGTGCCATAACCACCCATTCCCGACATGGCAGGTTCTACAACATTAAGGGTTAAAGCAATTGTGACAGCTGCATCAAAAGCATTTCCTCCATCTGTTAAAATTTCGATACCAGCATTTGTTGCAAGAGGATGAGCTGAACTTACAATACCATGGTTCCCGGAAACATTATATGATCTCTTATTTTTATCATGTGATTGTGTAACACAGAAATGTCCAATAACTAAGAATAGGGCACATATAGATATAATTGTCTTAGTTATTAAACCTTTCATTATGTGAATGGTTTGATGTCAAAAAATATATGCTGCTATAATAGCCGGATGTTTCACAGAGTTGAAAAAAATCATCTATTGTAAAACATGGTGCATATATTTCTCCTGTTTTGTGCAATGGGACACACCAAAATAGCAATAATAAAATATGAATATCCGCATTTATACCTGTTAATATTTTGATGTGTACTGAAAACAGGAGTCCAAAGGTCCAAGAGTCGCTTTTTTGGCACGTGCAGATGCATAGTTAGTGAAGCAATACCTGCTTTTCTCCAAAGGAGTCCTTCGGACAAACCTTTTTGCTTTCTCCATTTTACATTTTGACTTTTAGACTTTTGATAATTAGACTTTCAACCAGTAAAAAATTACAATTTTAAGACTGTTTTCTGCAGGCCTGGATTTTGTATTGCTATTATAAATGGTGGCTTTCTTTTTTCCTGAAATGAATTCCTGAAAAAATTATCACTCTCAAAAGCTACATAATTAATATAGAAATCAACCTTCACAACTTTCCCCGATCTGTAAATGATTGTAATGGTTATAGTATTTTCACCATCCAACAGATTCATAGCTTCCCAAAATATCCCGTCACTTGAAAGTTCAGCTTTTGTTTCATTAATATAAGCAGCAATCACTCCGGTAGTATCTCTCAACTTTCCAATAAAATTAATCTGACCTACAAGTGATTCAAATTTCTTTTGCGCTGAAAATTTTGGGTAAACAACAACAAAAGGAATGGAATTAGTTTTGTCATTGTCCGTTAAGGCACTTGCAACATTGTTAATTTTAATATATGACCTTTCACTTGAAATTATTTTCTTTTGGCCATATGATATAACTGAAGCCCAACATGCCAGGCTGACAATTAAGAACAACGTCGTTTTCTTTTGTTTAAGCATCTTAGAATCTGTATTTCAAGGTTAAACCGGGAGTATTGGTTTCAGGAATAAGGAATGTCTCAATTTGCAGTTTTTCAATCTTGGGAGATAAACCTCGTTTCTTCTCTTTCTGGGATGCTACAGCTGTCCAGATTAGATTTGTAACCCATATAACCCCAGTTGAAATTGCTGCAATTCTGGCTGTTTCAATATTTTGTTTATATGAGTTATAGAGGGATTCCCTTTCTGCCGGATCAGTTGCTTTTTCATAATCATCGTATTTTAATTTGGCCTGATAATTAAAATGAATAGTAGTTGCAAGACCAGTATATCCTACAACTCCCATTAACCAATACGGTTTCCCCTTGTGAATTTTCGATAAACCACTCCCGGGAAATACCAGGGAGGAAAGAAAATAATTTGGTTTTTTCTTTTTAAAGGATATATCACTTTGTTGTTGTTCTGCAGCTTTAATAGTGACAAAAAGTACATCATTAATGAATATTGAATCTGAATGGAGATCCCAGTATATGGTTTTATTTGTACCGCCAGTAACATTTGGTCCGACATCTCCGCTTAGAGTTTTGGTTTTGAATTCTTTGCCATCAAAATTTTCTACAAATAACCATACTTCAAAAACCTGTCCGGGTTGATAATTCAAAAAGTTATAGCTGATAATTAATGTATCATGTCTCAATGTCAGGAATGGCTTAGAAATTGATGTCGTTTCTTGCGAATAAGCATTCGAAAAGTAAAGAATAACTATAAATATTAATAAAGTGAGTTGTTTCATTTCTTTAAAATCTTTCTTTAACTGCAATACATATGTTTAACCAAGTGTATTAATTCAACTTCTTTGTATATGGCCCCATGAACCCCGAAGGGCTCAGCGAAGCTAAACCTCCATATTTTAATTATCATCATTTGTGTACTTTTGTACATGGAGGTTTCATTGATTCAATTAATTGTTATTCTTGTATTTAGTTGTACTATTAATACTGAAGTCCCACAATTTTATAGTACCCTAAATTAATAAAAAGATTTATATCTGAATTATTTCTTTGACTATTGTACATAGTTATACCTTTAAAAGGCTGATTCGCAGTGATGAGGGAAAATCCTTCCTTTTATTTCCATTCAGCAAGGTCTAAACTGCTTTCAATCATTGTAATGGAATATGGATCCTGTCCGGGGAAGAAATCATAATCCAGGTATTTTTCCAGAGAATCAATTGTAATTGCATAGCTGAAAACATCATCTCCGGAAGCTTTGTTCTCAATCAGGAATGCTATCCCTTTATAGGTTGGGAAGGAAATATCAACAATAACCTTAAAAAAATATTTTGGAACGCCAACCTGGTTATTACCAATAAATTGATCAATATTTGTAAGAACTGGTCCGGTTACCACATATACGCTATCGTATGCAATTGTCCAGTCTCTGACCTTTGACTCTAACTTTTTCCAAATATTACGGTTGAACCCAGGCACCTGAGGGCTCATATTGCTTAGTAAAAATGATTCACTCATGGCAGTTTTCGACCACTTCATATCACCAGCCGGGACTAAATGACCACGGTCATAACCGCTTTTCCTGTAGTCAGCCAATGATGCAGACATTGTTGTTATATTTGTATCAGACCTGAAATTGTTGCTTCTTTCCACGAAACCACCACTTACCATCTCGCTGGTCAGAATATATGCCGTCCATGTTGACTGTTCAAATTCTTCATTATAACTTAAATGAAAGCCCAGGTATTTCAGTACGGAGTCGTTATCATAGGGTGTAATTGTATACTCATCTTCAATGGAGGACAGGTTAAGTATAATAGGCGGGGCCTTCTTTTTAAAAGTTCCGGACAGGCTTACATTTAGATCCCCGGATCTATAAAGGGTATAAGTTATCCCGAAAGTTGTTATTAATATCAGGACAATTATAAACCAAAGAATTTTCTTGTTTTTCATATGCAAGGCAAAGATAGAAACAAAATATATTAGGTTCATCCGGAAAATGAATAGGTGTCAGGTGGAATAGTGCCCGCCCGACCGAAAGGCTTCGGCCGTTAGGGCGGGGAATAGTGTCCCGAAAATCTTCCGGCGAACCGGATTAGATTTTCGAGGATCCTGGAAAAATTATAAAAATCGAAGATTTTTTATTTTTCCGGAGAATAATGGAAAGAAAAAAATATTAATATATAAGAATTTGCTTAAATAATAAAATAAGTGTTATTTTGTCTGATTAATTTCCTGTTTTTTAATTGTTTTCAGAGTTATGGGAAAGTTTATACAAATAAAAAAATCCGGAACTTCATGTTCCAGACTTAATGCCGATCCTATATTAATCCATAATTGTAAAGCACAATTAAGTAGTGCTGAGTTTTTGGTTAAAAAATTATCTAATGCTTTCAGTCTGGCTGGAAATGAAGTCAGGTTCAAAATATTATATCTTATTCATAATGAAGGAAGGCTTTGTGTTTGTGACCTGAGTGATATTCTTGAGATGAAGATACCCGCAGTTTCCCAGCATTTGAGAAAACTGAAAGATGGCGATATTCTTTCAACCGAAAGGGAGGGGCAAATAATTTACTATTTCTTGAATAAAAACTACAGGGATTTCTTTTATCCCGGCTTTCTTACTCTTTTGAAAAAGGAGGAAGAAAAGTTATTGCCAAAACAAACATAAGAACTGGACCAATTATCCAGTTTTGAATTAGGTAACGATCTAATAATTTTAATCTTTTTTTGAGGGCATATAAAATTGGGTTAAAGGATTCGGAGTATTCCTGGATGCTGAAATGGTTACGCTGTAGATACCTGTATTACCATTATTAAAATGTTCAATTTCATCTGGTGTCAGGTAATTCATAAGAATGTTTTCAGGAATTGTCACCTCTTTTTGTTTATGGATTACGATGTTATTAAATTTCTGATTACTTATAATACCGATATAATCGTCCATATCTATAGCCCCGGCAATACACCCTGCATACATTTCAGCATCATGTTTCAGGTTTTCAGGGAGCTTACCCTTCGTAACAACATCAGATACACAAAAATGGCCATCAGATTTTAATACGCGATGAATTTCGCTAAAAGCTTTCTGCTTATCAGGAACAAGATTCAATACACAATTAGAAATAACTACATTAAAACTTTCATCAATAAAAGGCATGTTTTCTATATCGCCCTTAACGAAATGCACATTGTTATAGCCCAACTTCTCCTTATTACGATTTGCTTTTTCTAACATTTCTTCCGTGAAATCCAGACCGGTTACATTTCCTTTTTTTCCAACAAGTGCCCTTGCAATAAAACAATCATTACCAGCTCCACTTCCCAGATCCAGAACATGATCACCTTCATTAATACCAGCAAATTCTGTTGGAAGTCCGCATCCAAGACCCAGATCAGCTTCCGTTTCATATCCTTTAAGATGCATATAATCCTCACTGAAAATTGGATAATCAACTTCGTCACAACAATCGGTGCCACCGCAACAAGAGGATTGATTTCGAATTTTACTTTGCCTGGCTATAATGCCATATTTTTCTTTAACAAGATTCTTAAGATCGATTTTCATTTTTTTCATTTCATTTTAATATTATTTATGTAAAACTTTTCAAATTTCATTTTAATTTCGTTTCTGATCTCACGATAAAAGAGCCTGATTTCATCTTCCGGTCCACTTGCTTCTGCAGAATCTTCAAATCCAAAATGCAACTTGTTAAGTATCTGTCCTGAGAAGACCGGACATCTCTCCTTTGCACTGTCGCAAACTGTTATTACATAATCAAAATCCTCATTTACAAATTTATCAACATCTTTAGGATAGTGACGAGTAAGGTCAATGTTCACATCTCTCATAACCTCAACAGTTTTGGGATGAACCTGTGCTGATGGATGGGTTCCGGCGGAATAAACTTCAAGATCCGGGTCAAATGATTTAAGAAATCCTTCTGCCATCTGGCTGCGACAGGAATTGCCTGTGCATAAAATCAAAATTCTCATATTTGGCAGTTAATTTCAGCTTCTGGTTGAATATCTTTAAAAAATACTGTAAAGTTTTTAATCATTTTTTCGATTGTGCTTTTTTGAAGACAATAATTTATTCTGGTTCCTTCCACTTCTCCTTTGATCAGACCAGCCTCTTTCAGCTCTTTAAGATGTTGTGAAACAGTAGATCTGCTCAAAGGGATCCGGTCACTTATATCTCCTGAAATGCATACTTTTGTGCTGGCAAGATATCTTAAAATGGATAACCTTGCAGGATGAGATAAAGCCCTGGCCATTCCTGCCAGTTTCTGCATATCTTCCTCAAATATTTCTGTTTTATACATAATCTTATTTTTAATTTCGTAAACATACGACATTATTAAGTAGTTTCCGAATTAAATGAAATAAATCTTATATTAATATTTTTAATTTCTTTACTTTTGGGGTTTGTTTAGACTTTAATTCCCGAAAGAAATAATCAGTTGAATATTTATTTTAAAAATTACTTATTATGAAAATCAAAAAGATAGTTGCACAGGAAGTTTTGGATTCAAGGGGAAATCCAACTGTTGAAGTAGAAGTTACTCTTAAGAATGGTATTCACGCCAGTGCTATGGTTCCATCTGGTGCCTCAACAGGTGAAAAAGAGGCAGTTGAATTGCGTGATGGTGATAAATCAAGATATAATGGTAAGGGTGTACTAAAAGCTGTTGAGAACGTGAATAATAAGATTGCACCTGAAATTGTTGGAAAACAAGCTCACCATCAGCGTGAAATCGATTATAAAATGATAGAAATGGATGGTACACCAAATAAAGCTAATTTTGGCGCAAATGCAATTCTTGGTGTCTCCTTAGCAGTGGCACGTACTGCAGCGGCAGCACTAAATCTTCCTTTATTCAGGTACCTTGGTGGTGTAAATGCCTCTTTAATGCCTGTACCCGCAATGAATGTGATCAATGGCGGTTCTCATGCAACCAATAATGTTGATTTCCAGGAGTTTATGATTGCCCCGCACAATGCTCCTGATTTTGCAACCTCTATACAAATGGGTGCAGAAACTTTTCATGCCCTTAAATCTGTCCTGGTAAAAAAAGGTTACAGCACAGGGGTAGGGGATGAAGGTGGATTTGCTCCTGACCTTAAATCTAATGAAGAGGCTGTAGAAGTTATCCTTGAAGCTATTGAAGCTGCTGGTTATAAACCCGGCAAAGATATCTCCCTGTGCCTCGACCCGGCAACCAGTGAAATGTGGGAAAATGGTAAGTATAAGTTCTTCAAATCAGATCAGTCTTATAAGACTTCTGATGAGATGGTTGAAATCTGGAAGGATTGGGTTTCAAAATATCCTATTGTTTTAATTGAAGATGGAATGGCTGAAAATGACTGGGACGGTTGGAAAGTGATGACTGATGAATTAGGTTCACAGATTGAAATTGTTGGGGATGACCTTCTATGTACCAATAAGAAGATTTTGCAGGAAAGTATTGACAGGGGTGTGGCAAATTCCATTCTAATTAAACTTAACCAGATTGGAAGCCTGACTGAGACCCTGGAAACCATTGAACTTGCCAAAGCGAATAATTATTACTGTTTTGTTTCTCACCGTTCAGGTGAAACTGAAGAT
>JAUWMO010000373.1 GCA_030613125.1 Bacteroidota bacterium
CCTTTCTTCCAGTTCACTTAAAACCTTTTGACTTACGCCATCATTGGGTAAATCCAATTTTGACAGGATGTTCTCACATTTCTTTATTTCATTTTCAGCCTTTGAAACAGCATTTTCAGCATCCCCTGTCTCCTTTTCTAAATCTTCAACAGCACTGTGTTCTTCACCGTTTACTTTATCCAGCACTTTGGGGTATGTCTCATATTCTTCGGAAAGTTGATCGAAATTCAGCCTGGCTTTTATG
The DNA here is from genome assembly GCA_030613125.1 of Bacteroidota bacterium. Classification (GTDB taxonomy): domain Bacteria; phylum Bacteroidota; class Bacteroidia; order Bacteroidales; family VadinHA17; genus JAUWMO01. The sequence goes on from JAUWMO010000373.1 coordinate 245, forward strand.
TATTCTGTAACCTTCTCATACAAGTCTTTCAGCCTGGATGCCTGTTGGGCCTGATCTTTTGTTTTATCCAATTCCTGCAACCTTTCTTCTTCTCTTTTGAGCTCCTTATGCTTTTGTTGTATTTCTTTATGTTTTTCCTTAGCAGTCTTGTAGTTTTTAAATTCTGTGGCTCCTTTGTTTTTTATGAGGTCAGCATACCCCAGGTTTTGTTGCGCCTCCTCTAAATTATACCCGCCAATGGATTGCCTGATAATCTCCTTTGCGATCTCTTCATCTTTTTCTTTCACCAGTTCGTGAAGGGCAAGCACATAGCGATTGCTGCCTTCCACAGCGGGCAGTCCCACCAACTCATCATCCTTTCCATCTCGTTGTACCTGTATATTTCTCGAGTCGATTTTTATATCCCAGTTTTCCTGCTCAATTTCATTAGAACTTTCTACCTGTATTCCATCTGTGTGATTACGCCAGATCACCTGCTGAATAATGCGTGATGTAGAGCTTTTCCCGGAAGCATTCGGACCAGCAATAATGTTGATATTGGCAGCAAAGTCTTTATATGCTTCCAGCCCCCTGGGAAATCCGGGCATTTTTTGAATGGATAGCTCCTTTAATATGAATGAGACTTTTTGCATTTTGATGAAATTATTTTACTTGCTGTGATATTAATTCTCCGAGCAGCCGGTTGCACTCCTGTAAAATATTAGCTTTGGCATCTTCACTGGTCCTCTCGTTTAGTTTCTCTGCTGCCCGTAAAGGTTGATACGTTCCTGAATTATTCATTTCATCAGATCTCCGGTTCCATTTCTTCAACAATTCATCCAGAAAGGCTGTGGAACGGTCATTCTCAACAGCAAGTATCGTTCCGGCCAACATACCGGCAGGTGAAGGTTCCTTAGCCAGTTCTTCAAGGTTTTTAACAGCCGACCGAATATTATTCACTACCTTCCGGACAGAAAGCCTTGTCCCTGATTCCATTTCCTGCTCATAATCATTGACGATGGGTGATGCCCATGATTCTATTTCTCTGATCATTGCATGTTTTCCAACCAGATAAATATCATAGACCAAAAAAGCTACTTCTTCCAGTTCCTCAACCTTTTCATTGGCATTATTAAATAAAGCTGAAGTAATTGTATCACGTAACTTCGCTTCGTCATCAGCGTTTGTGATATCTATATATATTTGCTCATATCGTACCGGTGACAGTGGGACAAGGGTTGCTTTAATATCATTTGCACCTTCTACCGTTAATAACAACGGACCATGAATTCCCGGCTCTTTAGCACTCATGGCATGGGGTGAACCCGGATACCATATTAGCGGGGCATTGTCCTTTAATTCCTGTGGCTTATGGATATGGCCTAAGATCCATGCCCCAACTGGTTTGTTCGTTAAGTTATTCAACCCAATAGGGCCGTATTTGCTCTCCCGGTTGCCCACATCTCCGTGCAGTATCCCGATAGCTGGATAATTGGGATCAATATTGACATTATTAAAATTCAGAAGCGGGTCTTCTGTTACAAACTGTTTGGGGAAAGACCAACCAACAAACTGAATTTGCTCACCATTTTTTGAAAATGTTTTTACTTCCCATTCACCATTGAATCCCAATAGGTTAACATTGTTATACCTATCACCCTTGATCATATCGGGTAGAACATCATAATCATGGTTTCCTGCAACCATATAGACTGCTATTTCCGCCTGCTTTAATTTTTCAAAACCGGTTTGCAGATGGCCGATGGCTTCATAATACCGGTTATTCCGATCTACTACATCGCCTAAAAGAAGAAGCACATCTATCTTATTATTGACAGACCAATTAACTATACGGTTCCATGTGTATTTTGTAGAACTTTCTTCAGCGTTTTCCGGAACGCTTGAAGCGCTTCTGCCAAGATGAAGGTCTGCTGTTGATAATATTTTTAAGGGCATGTGGTTTTATTTTTCAAGTTTCGTTATTCTGTTTCATATGTATTATAAGTCTATGCGATGGCCAAATTGCACTCATTTGCAATCCTGGGCTTGTGTGATGGCTTGCAAATATGTGTAATGTATGCTGGTTTTGCAAATTGTCCCGTAGGGCAAAAGCAGGTAAGAAAAAACAAAATCTTTCCAGTCGATAAGTTTTCTCTTTGTTTTCTTTAGTTTATGTGTAATCGGTAAATAACAATGTGCATTTTTTCGCAAATAACGATGGGTCAAATGTTAATATTAGTTCATGTGATACTTCAAATATTGTCCCATTTCGTTCCCTGCCATTCACTTATTATTCCCTCATTCTGGCAATTTGGACAAATCCAATGAATTTCCTTTTTTGTTTTAACTAATTCACTTTCAATTATCCCTTCACAATTGTCATTAAAACATCTTATTTCTGTTGAAGCTAAAAATGGATTATTCTTTTTGGTTGTTGTATCAACCACCAATGCAAAGAAACTGGCTAATTCTCTTGCTTCTTCTGGTATCTGTTTTGGAATGTCCCCGCTTTCATTAAGGAAATGGGTTATATTGGAAATGTACATAGGAAAATCCTGATTTAAAAAAGTTTTAACTGTAATGAGGATTCTTGTCAATGCCATTTTAAATATGCTTCAGTTCATATTGGAATTCGGGTAACTGAG
>JAUWMO010000075.1 GCA_030613125.1 Bacteroidota bacterium
CATGTTCAACCCCTTCAGGGTTGCGATTTTTATTGGTCCCAAACTGTACAACTTCAATAAGTACCACAAATAAAAATACGTATTAAAATACGTATTTTTTATTCTGATGTTTCAGACCCCAAACTGAAAATATTGTTACCCGGATGTCTATTGAATTATAAGTTTCTTAATATTACCCAACTTGTTTGTTTCCAACCTGTTATGGGAGAATGTATTTCTGTAAAAACCCCCTTTCCTTCATTTTTATTAAGTCTTCAACTGTATCAACAGGTAAAGTTTCAAAATCTGTCTCAACCGTTTTAATCCGGAAACCTGATTCCATCCAGCGCAATTGTTCAAGGGATTCAGCTATTTCCAGATGTGTTTCATTTAGTTTGGATATTCCCAATAAAGTTCCGGTACTGAACCCATACATTCCAACCTGTTTAAAGTGGATACCCTGACTGACCCAGTTATTTTTATTATGATCTTTGCAGTACGGGATTGGGGATCTGCTGAAATATAGGGCATATTTGTCCTGATCAATTACAACCTTGGCTTCACCCGGTTCAAATATATCAGCATTATTGGTTATTTTCTTAATAAGTGTAACAATTTGTATCCCTGGTTCAGAGAATGCTTCCAGGAGTTGATGTACTTGTGCGGGATCAATAAATGGTTCATCACCCTGTATATTCAGTACAACATCAATCTCTGTTCCTGTTTCTTTTTGAAATATCTGCACTGCTTCTGCACAGCGGTCGGTGCCACTTTTATGGTTGGGGTCAGTCATAATTCCTAGCCCTCCAAAACCTTCAACTTCATTCAGTATTCTGCTATCATCTGTAGCTACAACAACATTGTCCAGAGTTTTGGATACGATTTCCCATACTCTTCTGATCATGGTTTTGCCATCGATAGTAATCAGAGGCTTACCCGGCAGGCGGGAGGATTGATATCTGGCAGGTATTACGCCTAAGTATTGCATGTAATATTATTCATAACTAAAAGATTCGAATTTCATTAATTCTTATCAGACCGTTTCATGCCTTCTTTGCCCTCAAGCAGGTTATTATAGAACCGTTGTGTTGGATACGCAAAATCGATATCTGAATTCTTCGCAAATTCTCTGAGAATATCTTCCCATATTACCTGCTCACTGCCGCGTCGCCTGCGAGGTTCACAAAGGTATCGTACAGTAAGTAATACACCGCTGTCTTTAACACTTGTATAAACGGTTGGTGTAAGTGTAGTATAAAATATCATAAATTTCCTGCTTGCTTCTTTTATTCTTTTTTTCGCTTCTTCGCTCAAATGCTCTGCATGTTTGTTTACAATCTTTTTCATTATAGCCTTTGCTTTTTCCCAATTGCTCTCAAAAGTAAGAAGAACCGGGATCTCGTTCCAGATATGTTGAAATCCCTTACTATAATTTGCCTGAGTCTCCGTGAATATTTTCCCGTTTGGAATATGAATTACCCGCCCTGTACTTTGGTCAGCATCAACCCAGTTACCAATTTCCATAAGTGAAAACTGAAATGCACGAATATCAATAACATCGCCCGTTGAATTACCAATCTGCACACGGTCGCCAAGGGTAAAAGGTCTTCGGATAATAATAAACACCCAGCCTGCAATATTGGTTACCAGGTCTTTTAAGGCAATAGCCAAACCTGCTGAAACCAGACCCAAATAAGTGCCTACCGATTCAAAGGCGTTAACCCATAAAGCAGATATAAAGATGATACTTAGAAAAACAATAATGTAGCTAAGAGATTTCTGCCAGATATAACGGATCCGTACATCTTCAGTCTGCTTCCATACAATTCTTACTATTACTATGCGGATAAACCACAGAACCAAAATTATACCTATTGAGGCGATTATTTTTTTTACTACATCCGGACTTAATCCTGAACTTTCCTGTATGGTTTCTAATAATCTGTTCATCTCTGCAACATTAAAGGGAAGTCTGCTATCATTTTGTTAAAATCTTTACAATCATGGATTCTGTATCTGTAATAAAAATACCTATAATCCACTGAAACAACAAGATCTTTCTAAATTTACTCTGAAATTATTAATTTACTTTCTTTTTCTTAAGAAAAGCCTGTACTGGCAATAAGTAGTAAAAGAAGTGAAAAAAATACCTCACAATTTTCATTTCAGAATCTAAATGAATGTCTGGACATGGCCAATCCGGAACTGTTTTTTAAAACAAATCATCTCACCCTGCCAGGGTGTTTGCCCCATAAATAACGTTTTTCAGGATCAAAATCCGAATTTTCAACTGGCAATTCTGCTTTGGTATCTTTACGCCATTCCTCCAATAAATGATACAATTCATTTGTTTTCTTTTTATTCAATTCAGCAAGATTGTTCGTTTCACCAATATCATTAGAAAGATTATATAGTTGTAAACTATTATCAACCAAATTATGTATTAATTTCCAATCGCCTTTACGGACCGCACTTGCCGGAACATCATGATGATAAACCGGATAATGCCAGAATATTACACGTTCTGCATTATACTCATCCCTCATTAATTCAGGAATAATACTTTTCCCATCTAAGACCTGTTGTTCAGGAAGTGTTCCACCGGCAAGTTCTACCAGTGTTGGAAAAAAATCAACGCTGCAAACGATGGCATCAGATTTGGTGCCTGGCGGAATTTTATCAGGCCATTTTACAATTAAGGGTTCTCTTATTCCTCCTTCAAACAGAGTACCTTTTTCAGCACGAAGTGGTTTATTGGAGGAAGATATGTAAAGCAGTGTATCGCCTTTATAAATAGGCTGTTTTGAATTTGCAAGAAGTGGTTTTTTGTCGAACCGGCTGATCAAACCTCCGTTATCGGAAAAAAATATTACAATTGTGTTTTTTGAGAGTTCAAGTTCATCGAGTTTATGGATAATCCTTCCAACACTATTGTCGAGATGCTCGATCATTGCAGCATACACTGCATTCCCAGGATAATCATTTACCTTTTCTTTGTTCAAATATTTCTGTATCAGAACAGAGTCCGCATCCAGTTGTACATGAACATCGTAATGAGCTAAAAACAGGAAAAATGGTTTATCCTGGTTTTTTTCAATAAAATCAACACCATAATCCGTAAGCAGCCCGGATAATCGTTTTGTTAAATCTATCTTTCTTTCAGGCCTGAATTTGGGATTATAATATCCTCCTCCCACATATTCGTATGCCACATCAAAGCCCTGGTTGGAGGGATGATGTGGTTCTCCGGAACCCAGGTGCCACTTTCCAAAATATCCGGTTGCATACCCGGCATCTTTTATGGCTTCACCAATTGTATATATTTCCGCTGGCAAATACTGGGTCCTATTCTGAGGCACAAGTACTTTCTCGTCAGGTCTCCAGTGTCCAGGAATAAAATCAATGACTCCTACCCGGGCAGGGTATTGTCCAGACATTATACTTGCACGGGTTGGAGAACAAACCGGGCATGCTGCATAAGCATTGATAAATGTTTTACCTTCCAATGCCATTTTATCCAGATTTGGAGCCTCATTAAATTTATTTCCATAAACTGGCAAATCTGCCCATCCAAGATCATCAGCTAGAATGAAAATAATATTTGGCGATTTAGTTTTATGACTGCTACAACCACTTAATAAAGCAAAACATATAGCATATGTTAATAGTTTAAAAGAGTTCATTTGGTTTTTTACATTTTTATAAATTCCACTTTCAACCAAAATAGTGATTGAAAATAATATTCTATATACCAAATTTGAGGATTGGAATGAACTCAAATTTGTGGTATTTCGTCGTCGTCAGGATTATTAAAAAGAATAGAAAAATTAGACATAATTTATTAACTTACAGGCGATTAATCAGCAATAAGTTAATAATCAACATGCCCAATTATAAGTAATTATGAAAATCTCGAATATTTTTGTTAAAAAACTTCACTTTTTGGACTATGAATAATCCGGGTTAACTTCCTTATAGCCCTCCTCCCTGGAATCTAAAACCTCACCACCGTTCCCTTATTTTCTTACAACCCTATTCTATAAAACCACGGTTTCTCAACAGGGCCTCAATGCTGGGATCCTTGCCCCGGAAGTTCCGGTAAAGCAAGGCCGGGTCATCGGAACGGCCTTTGGATAATACATATTCACGGAATCTGGCAGCCACCTCCTGGTTAAAAATATCGCCGGTTTCCTTAAAGGCCTCAAACGCATCGGAATCAAGTTGCTCAGACCAGCTGTATGAATAATATCCGGCAGAATATCCACCAATGATATGGCTAAAATATGTGGATCGGTATCGAGGTAATATCTCCTCGATCAGTTTATATTTATCCATGGCTTCCTTTTCAAATACCAGCACATCATACACGGATGGTTCAGTGAGGCTATGGTATTCCATGTCGAGCAGGGAAGCAGCGATGTATTCTACTGTAAGGAATCCCTGGTTGAAATTGGCTGCAGCCTTGATCTTTTCCACCAGTTCTTCAGGGATCACCTCGCCCGTTTCATAGTGCTTTGCAAACATAGCCAGCACCTCGGGTTCGAGTATCCAGTGTTCCATGATCTGGCTGGGCAACTCAACAAAATCACGCGGCACCCTGCCCAATCCCGGATAGGGAACATCATTAAACAAGCTATGAATGGCGTGCCCGAATTCATGGAACATTATTCCCACTTCTTCAAAAGTTAACAGGGCAGGTTTGTCACCGGTACCCCTCGAAAAATTACCTACCATGGAAATGACCGGAAAAATTTTCTTGCCATCCTCATACCGGGCACGGCGGAAACTGGTGGACCAGGCACCCACCCTTTTGCCTTCACGTGGATGCCAGTCGGTATACAACACCCCAAGGTGTGATCCGTCCTTATCAAATACTTCAAAACATTGTATTTCCGGATGGTATTTGGGAATATCTGTAAGTTCTTTGAAGGTTATGCCATAGAGTTTGGTGGCCAGGTCGAACATTCCCTGTTGTACATTTAACATGGCCATGTAAGGCCGGGTTTCTTCCTCGTCAAGGTCATATTTTTCTTTCGTGATCTTTTCTGTGTAGTACCACCAGTCCCACGAGGCCAGCTTAGAATCACCTTCTTCACGGTCGATGATCTCCTGTTGAGCGACAGCTTCCTGGCGGGCAACCGGTAAGGCATATTCCCAGACCTTTTTCAAAAAGTCAAATACGGTTTCAGGGTTTTTTGCCATGTTCAGTTCCAGTACATAACCGGCATGGCTTTCATACCCCAAAAGGTGTGCTCTTTCTACTCGAAGATTTATTATTTCCTTTAAAATTTCCTTGTTGTCGTACTCGTTGTTATTGTTGCAGCGCATAAAATAGGCACGGTAGATCTTTTCCCTAAGATCCCTGTTTTTTGCATACTGCAGGAAAGGGATCCAGCTGGGTTTCTGTAGGCTGAATGCCCACTTCCCTTTCATATCGAGCTTATATGCCAGTTCTGCAGCTCTATTGATCTCACGTTCCGGAAGACCTTCCAGATCTTTTTCATTCTCGATGATCAGTTTAAAATCGTTGGTTTCCGCCAGTAGGTTTTCACTAAATTTAACTCCCAGGGAAGAAAGGCGTTCATTGATCGTACGAAGCTGTTCTTTTTGATCTTCGGGCAGGTCAGCCCCGCTACGGATAAAATTCTTGTAAGAACGTTCCAGCAACATTTGTTGAGGTTTTGTCAAACTGGCGGTTTCACGGTTTTCCCATACCACCTTGATGCGTTCAAACAATTGCGGATTCAGTCCGATATCATCCCGGTGTTTGGTGAGCAGTGGAGATACTTCACGGTTAACAGCCTGGATCTCTGGATTGGTGTTGGCTCCGTTGATCGGATAAAAAGCCCCGGTCACCTTATCCAGCAACTTTCCACTCAGGTCAAGGGCCACGATGGTATTTTCAAAGGCGGCTGTCTCTTTGTTTTGAATAATGGCTTCGACTTCTTTTTTATGTTCCTCCATGGCCTTTTTAAAGGCCGGCATGTAGTGATCCGGCTGGATCTCCTCAAATGGAGGAACCTGGAAAGGGGTTTTCCATTCCGTCAATAATGGATTCATTTCTGTGGTGGTTTTGGGTTTACAGGATGGAAGAAGCATCACTGCAATGACCAATAACAATAAAGATCGTATCATGGTTTAAATTTAATTGGTGAATATTAAACATAGTTTGAAAACCTGTAAATTTACATTTTTGTTTTGAATCATGTTCGCTAAAATCATATGTTACGCACCATAAAATGGATAGGTCCCATGAAGCAAATCTTTTCGCCAGGCAAGATCGATCTAATATAAAACCAATTCTCTTTTTGGTTTATGAATATTCGGGTTAAGTTATTTTCATTCCATTACAAAAATAAATTCTATAATTAATATTCAAAAAATAGTTATTTTCACAAATTTTATAAAGTTTCAGAATGGGGTTAAGAAATCCGCCTTTAATAAATTAATAATACTTTGTTTCAAGTAATTAAGATGATATTGATAAATGGTTTTGTAATTTATCGGAGTAAATTCTTAAAAATTATCTAATTTCGCAGTAATTAAAGCAGAGTATTAAATTAGATGGAAGAAATTCAGAAAGTAAAACAAAGATTTGGGATAATCGGAAACTATATTAGCCTCAACCGTGCCATAGATATTGCTATGCAGGTAGCGCCCACTGATTTGTCGGTACTGATCACCGGAGAGAGTGGGAGCGGGAAAGAGGTATTTCCCCAAATAATCCATCAGTACAGCTCAAGAAAGCACGGAAAATACATTGCTGTAAACTGTGGTGCTATTCCTGAAGGAACTATTGATTCAGAATTGTTTGGCCATGAAAAGGGCTCATTTACAGGCGCTACTGACAGCCGCAAAGGATACTTTGAGATGGCAAATGGTGGTACTGTTTTCCTCGATGAAATAGCTGAACTTCCACTGGCCACACAGGTTAGATTACTTAGGGTACTTGAATCGGGAGAGTTTATAAGAGTGGGATCTTCTGCTCCCCAAAAGACAAATGTAAGGATTATTGCAGCCACAAATTTTGATATCATTCAATCGATTCAGGCCGGAAAATTCCGGGAGGATCTTTATTACAGGCTGAATACCGTTCCAATACATGTTCCTTCATTAAGGGAACGAGGGGATGATATTTATTTACTTTTCAGAAAATTTGTCATAGATTTCTCAGAAAAATACAGAATGCCTCCCATTCAACTTATTGATGAAGCTCAACTGGTATTAAGAAATTACCGATGGCCCGGTAATATCAGGCAATTGAAAAACATAACTGAACAAATTTCAATTATTGAAAAAACCCGTGAAATAGATGAAGAAACTTTGCGTGCATATCTTCCTGATTATCAGGGCGTAAAATTGCCTGCACTTATCCATAAAGAGGATCCTGGATCTTTCTCATCAGAAAGAGAGATCCTTTATAAGGTTCTTTTTGATATGAAAAGTGATATGAATGATTTAAAGAAACTTGTGGTTGACCTGCTTCAAAAAGGATATGACGAAACTGATCTTCAGGGGAATCACGCCAAGGTGGTCCAAAAATTGTATCAAAGCGTAGACCAGGAACCAGATACTATCCCTAAACCTACAATAGATTTTACTAAAGCAGAAAATCCGGATATACAAGATACTGAGGAGATTATTGAAGAATCGCTATCTCTTGAGGATAAAGAGATAGAACTAATACAGAAAGCTCTTGAGAAATACCATGGAAGGCGCAAACAGGCTGCAATTGAACTTGGCATTTCAGAGAGAACATTATATAGAAAGATTAAAGAATACAATTTAAACTGAAAAAGTTTAAACTTTATTTATAACACAAAATCTGCAGTGTTTAGTAAATTTTACATATATTATTTCAGGCTTTTAATAATTGTGGTAGTAGCAACATCGTTTGCCGGTTGTAAAATAAAATATTCTTTTACAGGTGCCTCTATATCTCCTGAAGTTAAAACCGTATCGGTACAGTATTTTCAAAATCGGGCAAGTATTGTAAATCCAACACTGAGCCAGGAGTTTACTGATGCCTTGAAAGATAAAATTAAAGGGCAAACAAATCTTTCATTTGTGAATGATCTGGGTGATGTTAACTTTGAGGGTGAAATCACTGATTATAAAACCTCCCCTATGGCAATCACCGGGGATGACAGGGCAGCATTGAACCGCTTTACCATATCTATCAGGGTGAAGTATACAAACAGTCTTGATGTAGATCAGGATTTTGAAAAAGTGTTTTCAAGGTATCAGGATTATGATAGCACTCATGATCTAAGTTCTGTTGAAGAAGAGTTAATTGAGCTAATAATTAATGATATTACGGAGGATATCTTCAACGATGCATTCGTAAATTGGTAAAAAATAAATATTTTTCTATAATCAAATGAATAGGGAAGAATTTATTTCATACATTAATAATCCTTCTCTTCTGGATAAGAAAAGTCTTCCGGAAATAAGTGAATTATTAGTTGAGTTCCCTTTCTTTCAATCAGGACATCTCCTTTTTTTAAAGAACCTCCACAATTTAGATCATATTCGTTTTGGAAGTCAGCTTAAAAAATCTGCAGCTAATGTAGCGAACAGAGAAATTCTCTATCGGCTTATATATAGTCAAGAGTTACCTGGAACCGCCGAGAAACTGCAAAAAAATGAGAAGGAAGATATAAGAACTGAATCAGATCCAATTACTGATCTTAAAGCTGATGAAAAACAACAAATTATAGATAAAACGATTGAGGATAAAACTACCAGGAAACCTCCGGTTGTAAAACCTGTGGAGGAAAAAAGACCTGAAGAGGGTTTACGTTCCAGGGATGATCTGGCAAAAAAAATTAAGAAACGTCTTGAAGAAATTAAAAAAGATACGGTACAAGCTGTAAAACGTTTGGATAAGCCAGAATCCAAAACTCCGGAAGAAACCTTACAAATACAAAAAGAGAGGACTGAAAACAAGACAGTATCTATAAAATCGGAGGATAATTCCTATGATATCCTGCAATTGGCATATGATCAAACATCTGATGAACATTCCAACGAACAGTCTGAAGTGGGGGAAGAACAATCAGGGATTTTATTAGAAGCCAATACTTTAAGCAGTTCTGAAACATTACTTGATCTGGATTACCCGGCGGGAAAAGAAGATGTTCCCGGATCGGAACAACAGAAGCCAAAAAAGAAAAGCAGGGACACAGATGAAGAATCTCCTGTCTCAGGTCATAAAACGGCTAAACCTGAAAAAAAAAACCAAGTAAGAAAAACTCCAGGACCTGAAATAGCATCAGAAGCACATTCGTTTACCTCATGGCTGGACCTTATTGATTCAAAGTTTTCCTGCCCATCTGAATCATCTGATAACCTGGCAGATGACAAAAAAACAAACCAGCGTAAGATCATAGATCAATTCATTGAAGCACGTCCTAGAATCCATCCGCAACAGGATGAACCGGCAAGTTCGGGCGACATGTCTATAGAAAGTGTTGAAGAGAAGGATGGCCTGTTTACTGAAACATTGGCTCATATCTATCTAAAACAGGGATTCTATTCCAAGGCTATTTTTATCTACAATAAATTAAGTTTGATGTTTCCAGAAAAAAGTAGTTACTTTGCACGGCAAATTGAGAAGATAGAACAAAGATTGAATGAACTATAAATCAAGGAAAAAATGGGACTCTTTACATTATTTTCAGTTTTAATCATTGTGGTAAGTATCCTTCTGATACTGGTAGTGCTTGTCCAGAATTCAAAAGGAGGTGGTTTAGCGGCAAATTTTTCGGCTTCAAACCAGATGCTGGGTGTGAGGAAGACTGCCGATTTTCTTGAAAAGGCCACCTGGACACTTGCGGCAAGTTTATTAGCTTTAAGTCTTCTGGCCAGTGCATCAATTCCCAGGGGTAGCGAAGAGCAAAGGTCAAGGATCCAGGATCAGATCGACAGGGCTATTGATCCCACCCAGGTACCAAATCTGCCTACTGCCCTTCCAGTGCAGGGAGCAGGTGAAGGTACAGAAGATAACAATTAGAAAGACTTTTATAATTATTTCTGTGTCAGTCTGTCATAATCAGGCTGACATTTTTTTTATTAGCACTTCAGGTAGTCAGTCCTTAAGTTGCTGTATATCTATAAGATATGAAACAGCATTTATCTACAATTAAAATAAGAAATTTATTTAAACTGTTATTTTGTCTATAAAAATGAATAAATCTTTCTGGATTTTGCTTTGGCATGGAATATGATAATAGCCTTTCGAAAAACCTGAAATGTTTAACAAATAAAATATTTTAAAAATGTCTAAAAGTAAAATAACACCATTGGCCGATCGCGTTTTGATAGAACCCCAATCGGCGGAAGAAAAAACAGTAAGTGGAATCCTTATTCCTGATACAGCACAGGAAAAACCCCAGAAAGGGAAAGTCATTGCAATTGGCGCCGGGACCGCCGATGAAAAAATGGAAGTAAAAGTGGGTGATCATATCCTGTTCGGTAAATATTCCGGGACTGAAATTTCCATAGATGGTAAGGATTACCTGATTATGCGGCAATCGGATATTCTTGCAATAGTATAAAATGAAAAATCATAATTCTAAAATTTAAAATCATAAAAAAATGGCAAAAGAACTTAAATTTAACATAGATGCCCGTAATCAATTGAAGAAGGGTGTTGATATCCTGGCCGATTCTGTAAAAATTACTCTCGGCCCGAAAGGACGTAATGTGATTCTTGATAAAAAGTTTGGAGCTCCTCAGATTTCAAAAGATGGTGTAACTGTTGCAAAAGAGATAGAACTAAAAGACCCTTTTGAAAATATGGGAGCACAGATGCTAAAGGAAGTTGCTTCAAAAACAGCCGATGATGCAGGTGATGGAACTACCACCGCCACTGTTCTGGCTCAATCAATGATTAATGTCGGTTTAAAGAATGTAACGGCTGGAGCAAATCCGATGGACCTTAAAAGAGGTATTGACAAGGCAGTTGCAAGTGTTATTAAAAACCTGAAAACCCAGACCAAAAACATAGGTGATAATGGTGACCAGATTGAGCAGGTTGCAAGGATATCAGCCAATAACGATGTAGCTATAGGAAAACTAATTGCTGAAGCAATGGAAAAAGTGAAAAAGGAAGGGGTTATTACTGTAGAAGAAGCAAAGGGAACTGAAACAAAAGTTGAAGTTGTTGAGGGGATGCAATTTGACAGGGGTTATATTTCTCCCTATTTTATTACTGATGCCGATAAAATGGAAGCTGTCCTTGAACAGCCGTATATTTTACTTCATGACAAAAAGATCTCAACCATGAAAGATCTTTTACCTATTCTTGAATCAACCTCACAATCTGGCAAATCCTTACTGATCATTGCTGAAGACATAGATGGTGAAGCTCTTGCTACTCTCGTTGTAAACAAACTGCGAGGATCGCTTAAAATTGCCGCTGTGAAAGCTCCGGGATTTGGCGACAGGAGGAAAGAAATGCTTGAGGATATTGCTATCCTTACCGGAGGTACTGTAATTTCAGAAGAAAAGGGATTGAAACTGGAAGGGACAAGCCTCGATATGCTTGGTGAAACTGAAAAGGTAGTAATTGATAAAGAAAATACTACCATTGTGAATGGTTCTGGGGCCCAGAAAAATATTACTGCCAGAGTGAATCAGATCAAGAAACAAATTGAAACAACCACATCTGATTATGATAAGGAAAAACTACAGGAAAGATTGGCAAAACTGTCTGGTGGTGTGGCTGTTCTTTACATTGGAGCAGCTTCGGAAATGGAGATGAAGGAGAAAAAAGACCGTGTGGATGATGCTTTGAGTGCCACACGTGCTGCTATTGAAGAAGGTATTGTACCAGGTGGCGGTGTTGCTTACATAAGAGCAGTTCCTGACCTTGATGGGGTAAAATGTGAAAATAAAGATGAGGAACCCGGTGTACAGCTTGTCAAACGTGCCCTGGAAGAGCCTATTCGTC
>JAUWMO010000228.1 GCA_030613125.1 Bacteroidota bacterium
AAAGACAGGAAACGTACTTCACTGACAGCAATGAGGATATTAGGGATTTGTGAAAAGATAAATGAAGAGTTACAGCAAAAACAGAAGATTTATGTAATTATTCAACTGATCGAATTTATCTCATTTGAGGAGGACATATCAGAGAGGGAACTGGATTTCTTAATGTCAGTGGCATCCGCCTTTAATATTATGGAAACCGAATATCAAAATATCAGGAGTTTCATTCTTGAATCTGTTAATGATATCTCTGAAAAAAGCAGAGTTTTGATAATCGATAATAAAAAAAAATGCAAGTACCAGAATGTAAAGCATATTTACAATGAAAATCTTTCCGGCGAAATTTTTCTTTTGAACATAGTAAGTACAAATACATATATATTAAGATATTTGGGTGATGACGATCTGTACCTGAACGGCCAGAATATTATTAGCGGACGTATCTATATTTTTGACCATGGTTCCTCAATCAGGAGTTCAAGTATAAATACAGTTTATTACACTGATGTGGCAGGGATATTCTCAGAAGCAAGGTTTGAAGATAAAATATCCATCACTGCGAATGATGTGGTATTCAGGTTTAAGAATAGTGAAAATGGTATTCAGAAATTTAATCTTCATGAAGTATCGGGGAAATTAGTCGGTATTATGGGCGGAAGTGGTGTTGGTAAATCCACTTTGCTGAATGTATTGAATGGAAATCTGAAACCTCAAGGGGGTGAGATACTTATCAACGGATATAACCTGAATAATGACAAAGAAAAAAGTAAATTGAAAGGGATTATTGGATTTGTACCACAAGAAGATTTATTGATTGAGGAACTTACGGTTTATCAAAATCTCTTTTATAATGCCAGGCTGTGTCTGAATAATTTTTCTGAAAAAAAAATAAAGGATGTTGTAAATAATGTTCTTGTTGATTTAGACCTGGACGAAATTAAAGATTTAAAGGTAGGCAAACCATTAAAAAAAATTATTAGCGGAGGACAGCGTAAAAGATTAAATATTGGGCTTGAATTGATCCGTGAACCATCTGTTTTGTTTGTTGATGAGCCAACATCCGGATTATCATCTGTTGATTCAGAGGTGATAATGAACCTGCTGAAAGAACAAACATATAAAGGAAAGCTGGTTATTGTGAATATTCATCAACCCTCTTCCGATTTGTACAAGATGTTTGATAAGATCTTAATTATGGACAAAGGGGGTTATCAGATTTACTATGGGAACCCAACAGAAGCGGTAGTCTATTTTAAAACCATGAGCAATCATGTAAATGCAAATGAAGACCAATGTATAAAATGCGGGAATGTTAATCCTGATCAGGTATTGCAGATTATTGAAGCAAAAATTGTAAATGAACATGGGAAATTAACACGTACCAGAAAAGTTACACCAAAAGATTGGTTTAGCTTGTTTAAAAAAAATATTGAACTGAAACATAGTGCAAATTCGCTTAAAGAAAAACTTCCGGAAAATTATTATAGTATTCCGGGTTTATTTAAACAATCGAAAATATTTTTTATACGGGATTTATTATCAAAGTTGGCAAACAAACAATACATACTAATTAGCCTTCTTGAAGCACCTTTACTGGCTTTAATATTAGGATATTTTACCAAATATATCAGTGGTATACCTGGCAACCCTGATGCATATATTTTTAGCAACAATGAAAACATACCTGCATATCTGTTCATGAGTGTTGTTGTATCCCTGTTCCTTGGACTTGTAATCAGTTCAGAAGAAATTATTAAAGACAGAAAGATCCTTCAAAGAGAGTCTTTTCTCAATCTAAGCCGGTTTAGTTATTTAAATTCAAAGATCTTAATACTGTTTACTTTATCGGCAATACAAACAATATCATATGTACTTATTGGTAATTTTGTATTGGGTATTAAGGGGATGGCATTAAGTTACTGGCTGGTTTTATTTACAACCTCCTGTTTTGCAAATATGCTGGGGTTAAATATTTCATCAGGGTTTAGTTCTATAATTACCATTTATATACTGATCCCTTTCCTTTTGATACCCCAACTGTTGTTTAGCGGAGTGATAGTAAAGTTCGACAAACTACATAAAAACCTTACTTCGTATGAATTTGTTCCGGTCATTGGTGACCTGATGACTTCGAGGTGGGCTTTTGAAGCACTTGCTGTAAACCAGTTTAAGAATAATAAATTTGAAAAAAACTTTTTTGATTTTGATAAAGAAATTAGCAATGCAAGATACATTGATCTTTTAGTACAACAACTTGTGATACGGGTTAATGAATCTGAAAGGTATATAAAATTGGGAGAGAATAAGGACCAAATTATGAGCAACCTGAAGTTAATAAGAAACGAGATTCTTTCCTCTCAGAAAAATTATGACTGGCCTTATTTTGACCAGATTGACAAAATTACAATTGAGTTATTTGATATCGCTGTAGCTGATAATGTTTTAATTTACCTTAAAGGAGTAAAAAGAAAATTCTTAAATGTTGAGAGGGAAATTAACAGGTTGAGGGATGAAAGGTACTATAACTATTTGACACAACTGGGAGGTAATGAAGCTATCATTAAACTCAAAACTGAATTTGTTAATAAGAAACTTTCCGACCAACTGATGAATAATATGGAATTAATTAAGACAGTCGAATCAAAGGGGCACATTATTCGCAAATTTCAACCAATCTTTATGGATCCAACATCAAAAATGGGTAGAGCTCACTTTTATTCTCCTGTAAAAATCGTTTGGAAATATATTATCGAAACATTTTGGTTCAATATTATTTTTATCTGGTTCACTTCTTTAATATTATTTATGGTTCTTTATTTTGATCTTTTAAGTAAATCAGTAACATATTTTGAGAATATCCGACTAAGAAAGTCAGATATTGGATAAGATCTCTTTAATGAGAATAATTATACTAATCATGGGTTGATTAATATTATTTTAATATGACAATATTTTAATAAATTTTATAATAAGTTAAACCTGAATAGAAAAAACTGATACATAAACCTGAAAAAAGAAAGGAGAAAGGATTATGGACAAAAAAGTAATTAACCTATACGATGAATACAGGAATGGACGACATGACCGTCGTGAATTCCTTAAAAAATTAGCCCTACTCGCTGGCAGTGCTTCTGCTGCTTTCGGTTTATTATCATTTCTTGAAAATAACTATGCCATAGCCGGAACCATTACAAAGGATAAACCTCCCCTCCATACCGAATATATTAACTATTCCGGTGAAACAGGTGAAATTCGTGCATATCTGGCAAGGCCAAAAGTAGAAGAAAAGTTACCAGGGGTGATCGCGATACATGAAAATAAAGGTCTTCAGCCTCATATACAGGATGTAACCAGACGAATGGCTTCTGAAGGGTTTTTAACGATTGCTCCGGATGCCTTATCACCTTTGGGAGGAACTCCGGAAGATATCGATAAGGCCCGCTCGCTAATAAGGGAACTTGATAACCAGTCAACAATCAAAAATTTTGTGGCTGCGGTTCAGTATTTAAAAACAAATCCAATGTCAACAGGAAAGGTTGGGTGTACGGGCTTTTGCTGGGGGGGCGGAATGACAAACCAGGTTGCAGTTCATTCTCCTGATCTGTCAGCCGCGGTTCCCTATTACGGAAGGCAACCTGAAGCTGAAGACGTCTCAAAAATTAAAGCATCATTACTTCTCCATTATGCTGGTCTTGATGAAAGAATAAATAGTGGGATTCCTGCATTCGAAAAAGCACTAGAGGAAGCATCTGTCGATTACAAAATATATGTTTATGACGGAGCAAAGCACGCATTTAATAACGATACAAATGCTTCCCGATATCACAAGGAAGCAGCAGAACTTGCCTGGAAACGAACTATTGCATTCTTCAAAGAAAAACTTAAAACATAATCAGCTGGTTTCTTTATTAACTAACGTGAGTTCGATATAAGCCTGACACTTATAATTTATTAATTATCAATAGTTTTCTTTGTGTGGTCTTCGTGCCTTTGTGCCTTAGTGGCAGGTATTTAGTTCAAAAAATTGCCACCATCCCGAACCCGATAGTTATCGGGTTTCGGGACCAAGACACAAAGAATTCACCAAATTAAAAAAAGCAATAAAATATAAATTGCTGAATATTAATGGTTATTATATCGAACTCACGTTAACTAAGTAAGTCAGGCTCTACTGATTACTTACCCATACAGCAGTTTTTGTACTTCTTACCACTACCACACGGACACGGTTCATTACGACCTGGTTTAGGAGCTTGTCGGGTACCTGTGGTTTCTTCTCGTTGTATTTGTCTTTCAATGTTTTGTCGGCGCCACTGGGCCTCTATTTCCATAATAAAAGGCTTGCAATGGGTAAAAAAATGTTTGTAGCCCGAACATAAATAGTTAAGTCCTTCTTCTCCATCCGGTGTCTTAAGGAATCGGTTTTTGGGACACCCACCATTGCACATAGCCCTGACCTCACATATCTGGCAATAGCGGGGTAATGTATCCAATTTAGCCTGACCGAATACTCTCTGTACAGGACTTTCAAGCAACTCTACCAGTGGTGTCTCCATAATATTCCCAAGATAGTGTTCAGTGTCAACGAAGTGATCACATGAATAAAAGTCACCTTTGTGTTCGAGAACAGGAACACCCCCACATACCTTTCGAAAGATACACAATGTATGTTCCTGACCGAAGGCAGTCCTGGCTGCCTCTTCAAATATCTGCACCTTTACCTTCCCAATATCCCTGGCTATCCATTCATCAAATATGGTGCAAAGGAAATCGCCAAATGCTTCAGATGGTACAGTATGATGACTGACACCGCCTTCGTTGTCCGGCTTATGCTCAACCAAAGGCAGGAAAGTTATGTATTGAGCATTAAGTTGTTTGAAGAATTGGTACACCCGGGATGGGTACTGTACATTATGCGCATTCACAACACAAAGTATTTCGCATAAGATCCGGTGCTGTTGCAAGAGCTTATAACCACGCATAGTTTGTTGAAATGTGGGCTTCCGGTCCTTTGTTAGGCGGTAAAGGTCATGCAATTCCTGCGGACCGTCAATACTAATCCCAACGACGAAGTTTTCTGCAGCTAAAAAACTGCACCACTCATTATCAAGTAAAGTGCCATTAGTTTGTATACCGTTAATGATTCTAAGGTTAGCGGGTTTATGCTTGCATTGAAATGCTATTATTTTGCGAAAATAATCAAGTCCAAGGATGGTTGGTTCTCCACCATGCCAGGAAAAGCTTATGACCTGATCAGCAGAAGCTTCGATATGTTGAATAATGTATTCCTCCAGTACATCATCAGGCATTCTGAAAGATTCGCCCTTTGGGTAGAGATGTTCCTTCTTCAGATAGTAACAATAGTGACAATCAAGGTTACAGATGGGACCAGCTGGTTTGGCAAAAACCTGGAATTCACCGAAAGATGTGGCCATATTTATCTATGTATAGTCAGATAATAAAATCCTCCGGAACAGCTATAAGCCGGTTAACATCTTTTATCTTTTCTGCAACATTAAATCCTGAAGTACAATTTATTGTACATTCCTCGCAATTATTGCATGGATTTTCAGGTAGTTCAAGCGATACAAGCAAATCATATGCTTTTTCCAGGTTTCTGTATCCATAAGTATACATATATGCTCTCATCAGGTCAGGAACAGGCAGATGCTTACTGCAATGATCAAGACATTTCCTGCATCCATTACAATATAATGAAGCTAAGTTTGTCCCGGTCTCAAGATCTTTCTTTTCTTCATCCGTTAAATCAAGGCTCTCCATAATGC
>JAUWMO010000113.1 GCA_030613125.1 Bacteroidota bacterium
GAGATAAACCGGATAGTCACTGATGTGCTGGCTGATTATCTTTTTGTCAGTGAAAAAAGCGGACTGGTAAACCTTGAAAAGGAAGGTATAGATAAAAATAAAATTTATTATGTGGGTAATATAATGATTGACAGCCTGGTGCAATATTTGCCCAAAATAGAAGATTCGAAAATATTTGATAAATTAAAATTATCTTCATTTGGGTATATACTTGTAACCTTTCACCGGCCTGCCAATGTTGATTTTCAAAAAAATTTAAAATCCATCGTTAAATTACTTAACAGATTATCTGAAGAAAAAACAGTAATCTTTCCTATCCATCCACGTACACAAGCCAATTTGCAGAAGTTTGATTTACTGAAACTATTCAGTCATAATGTCAAATTAACAGATCCTGTAGGTTATATTGATTTTCTTGCTTTAACAAAAAGCTCAGAACTGGTTATTACCGACAGTGGAGGCATACAGGAAGAAACTACCTTCCTCGGGATTCAATGTATTACAGTACGGGATAATACCGAACGACCGGTAACAGTAGAATCAGGAACTAATCAGTTAATTGGAACTAACCTTGCCAGAGTTGAAGAAGCTGCGTTAAAGGTTTTTAAAGGCGAAAAAAAATCGGGTAAAATCCCGGAGCTCTGGGATGGAAAAACTGCAACCAGAATTGCTGATATTGTTATGAGAGACTAAATTTTTCTTTCTTTAACACGAATTTCATTCTAACTCATTTTGGTTGCTTCAATGATGGTCGGTAGCAAACCCATTCTTCACCTATGGAATATTCCAGGAGAAACCTTACAAAAGATGTAGCCGGAGTAATGGACGAATTGATGTCAGGAACTTAGGATCAGGTTTAATTCCTGTTCACGTTTTTTAATACTGTATAGTTTCATAACTCTTTCCCGGGCTGAATCAGCAAGAGCTGTGTTTTTAAAGTTTTCTTCAATGCTCTGTTTCACCTGAACAGGCTCCCAATCATCAAATACAATTCCTGAATTACCAATCACATCAGGAATACCGCCAACTTTTAGTCCAATCGGGATACACTTCGATAACATGGCTTCACATATAGTATTTGGCATCCCCTCGCTTCGTGAGAACTGTGCATAAAACATAGATGATTTATAGATGCCTTTAAGGATATCATGAGCCAGCGGGGGTAAAAGTTCCAGGTTTTCAGGAATATCCTTAAAAAGATGCTCTGCTGCCGGTAATACGCCAACAAGTTTAAACTTGAAATCAGGCATTAGTTTAGCCAGTTCTACAAATCGGTCCAGTCCCTTTACTTTATAACGTTGATAGGTGTCTGTTATGCTGATTGTAAGTACAACTTTTTCTTTCTGATTGCTATAGGTATACGCTTCCGGATCATACCCCGTGGGCAATACACGAAATTTAAAATTCTCAATGTACCTCCGGGCATCATCTACTAAACTCTCTGTCACCGGTAAATTCAGTGTGGCATTTTTTATTGAATACCTGGCACAAAACCTTCTGATTGGTTTACTAAAGGAACCGTATTTTAATTCAGGGATATTTTTTACATCATACCCTCCGAGAACCAGGTAACTGCGCTTCCTCCAAATTTTTGAAAAAAGAATGGGCAGGTAGGAATGGTAGTCTGCAAACCAGCAGTAAATCACATCACTCCTGCTAATATGCTTTACAAGAGTAAAAAACTGCCGGAATAGTACACCTAAAAATGGAAAAATTTTATTCGGGAATGAACTACGGATAGGCACTGTCTTGAACTGATGCGAAATAAAATCCATGTCCTTTTTCACAAAGTGTGATAAATCTTTGTATATAAATAAAATTGTTCCTGGTTTTTGTGTCTTCATTGTGCAATTTGGTAAACTGTCAGCTTTCGTGAAGATTGTCTATGCAAAATTAGCAGATAATCTTTACTTTTATGGCTGAAATATGAAGCAACTTGAGAAAAGAATTAAGATAATCATTTTTTATGAGTGTGTCGTATGAAGGATGTTCTAATCTCCATAATCATCCCAACCTACAATCATGAAGCGTATATTGAGCAGGCCATAGAAAGTGCTTTAAATCAAAAATGTGATTACCCTTTTGAGATCATTGTTGGTGATGATTGTTCCACTGACCGTACAAATAAGATATGCCGTGCCTATTACCATAATAACCTTATTAAGCTGATAGATAGCGAGATCAACACTGGTTTATTAAAAAATTACAGAAGGCTTTTTTCGGCCTGTACAGGTAAATACATTGCCATCCTGGAAGGAGACGACTTCTGGCATGAAAACAAACTTTCTGAACAAATCAGTTTTCTGGAAAACAATCCTGATTATGGCTTTGTACACTCCAATGCCTTTCTTCTGTTCGAAAACAAAAAAACCAGCCTGGTACATAAGCGTTCGTTCTTTTTAGTGGGAGATGTTTATAATGACCTTTTTACACAAAACAAAATTGTATCTATTACTGTTTGTTTCAGAAAAAATTTATTGGAGTACATGGATTTCGATAACTTTATAAAATCGGGATTTCAAACCATGGATCTTCCTCTCTGGCTTGAATTTGCCCTGCACTCAAAGCTTGGTTATATCAAGGCACCTTTGGCAACATATAGGATTACTCCCCGTTCAATAAGCAATAACCAATGCTTTGAAAAACGAAAGCATTTTGAGGAATCAAATCGCTCTATTCTTGAATACTATGCCAAAAAGAAATTCCCGGAAAACCTTGACAAAAACTACATTTTCAGGAAGTATAATCTGAAATTGTTCTATTTAGCCTTGAGCCTCGGCCGATTTGAGGATATCCAATCGGTATTCCCGGATGATTTACCTGTTTCTGCCCTGAAAAAAGCTGCTGTCAGATACAAATTTATATTTGCAGTTTATAAGTTATTTATTCGTCTCTTTTATAAACGCTTATAAAAGCAATAAATATTCAGTTATGGCATTTGTTGATTACTATACTAACACCCGGCATGAAATGCTAGCATATCTACCTGAGAAACCAGTTAAAACAATTGAGTTTGGTTGTGGTAATGGAAATTTCTCTGCTCTTATAAAAAAGAAATATTATACTGAATCCTGGGGTGTTGATATAAATGATAAAGCTGCAGAGTTTGCAGAAAAAAAACTTGATAGAATTATTATAGGTGATGCGATGGAGGTTCTCAATGAACTTCCTGAAAATTACTTTGATTCCTTAATATGTAATGATTTCCTTGAACATTTACCATATCCGGACCTGTTCCTTCAGAGAATTCGTAAAACTCTAACCAGGGATGCATTCATCACATGTTCCCTCCCAAATGTCAGATCCTGGGGGCATTTTATTAATTATTTTATTTTCAAAGACTGGGAGTATATTGATGAAGGCGTTCTGGACAAAACCCATTTAAGGTTCTTTACATTAAAAAGTCTTAAACGGTTTTTTAATGAGTTGAATATTGATATTGAGATTATTAAGGGTATTACACCAACAAATACCATACTCTTCAATATTACTAATTTATTATCCTTGGGATTTATATCTGATATGCGGTACCTGCAGTTTGCAATTAGGGGGAGATTTAAATAATAGCTTTAATAAATTCAAACATCTTCCCTTTTTCATCAGCAATATATTCCATATTTAAGGTAACGGGCCGCTCCCTTATTTCGCTTAACTGAATCCGATCAAAAAGTTGTCCCCGCAATGTTTTACTGAACAGCATTACTTCTTTGCCAAAAACCAATGAGGCCAGGCATGAATGTACCCTAGAAGACAGGACGCCTTGTGCATTTGCAAATAGGTTGAGATAATCGAATGCTAACTCAGAAACAAAAGAATTCGGAGCTGCAAATAATGCCTTCCTGGTCCCTGGATTCACATAATTTTGAGGCCTGATAATGGTATATCTTCCAAATACTTTATTATGATACCTGAATGTCTTCGGGAAGTTTTTAGACAATTCTTTTGTTAACTTATTCTTTGTTTTAGTTTTATAACTCCTCTCCTCTCCTAAAAAAGTAAATCTGTTTTCATATTTTGAACCAATCGTAAATTTTGGTTCAGGCATGGTATCAAAATTCAGGATGATATAATCTTCGATAGCCAATTTGTATGGTTTGAAAATGTCGTCAATAAAAAAAGAAAAATCGATTCCATCATAACTGTACTCCGCAAGGTCTTTATAGGCTTCATATGTTGGAGTATCCCTCGAAACAATGGCATAGGGTTCAATTGTTTTTAAAAATGCCCGAACGGTTTTTCTCTCATTACTGTCATACTTTTGACTGCCGGCACTTAGTATGAGCAGACGCGTACCATTTCTTTTTATCGTGGATAAAGTTTCCTTCCATATCTTAGGAAAGTTTACATCGAATAATGGGCCGGTAATAACCAGGTAGTCTGTTTCTATTCTTTCAAGGTAATTAAAACTGTTCTTAGGATTCGTTCCGTTCTCTTTCCAATAGTAACCTGGTAAATTCTGTGTGGTAACAACACTATACTCCGGATTGGCCCTGGTTAGGACATGATGGATGCTTTTAGTGAAAAAATCATTCCCGACATTTGTTGAAGCAAAACCTCCTACCTGTACTATATTAACCTTTCGCATTTATAAAATATTTTCTGATTAATCTCCTTGTTTCCTCCTTAATGTCATCTGAGGCTCTTCCAGTGAGTATAAAAACAAGGCTGGATGCCATAAATAGTAAACATTTCACCACTATACTCCAATACATATTTGGTAAACTAAAAGCGCTAAATAAGAAGCCTGCTGCAATAAAGAAAAGGAATATCCATATTAAACCAGATGAAAAAGGATGGATCTTATACCACTTGAATATCAATAATGTCTTTATAAAATTGTAAAGGATGATAGAGATAGCTGTGGCTAATGCTGCACCATTGATCCCAAGAACAGGCAATAACAGGTAATTTAATACAACTGCCAGCACCATCAAAGCAATCTGAAGTACCAGATTATATCTGTACTTTTCAGAGATGTTCAGGATTTGCCCATTTGCACTGGTAAGAAGATCAAATAATTTGCCTGTTCCAAGAAAGAAGAAAGCCCAGGTGGTATTTCCAAATTTCTCACCAAGAATTTCCATCAAGGCATCAATATTGATCCATATCACAAGGAAAATGATGCCCCCAATTAAAAACTGATTTACAGACACTTTCTTGTACATTGTTTCAATACCCTTAAAATCAGAATTTGCATGCAATGAAGAAATCACAGGAAGAGAAATTTGGGCTATTGATTTTTCTGGTATTGACATGGCTGTAACCAGAAACACCGGAATAGAATAAAAGGCCAATTGGTCCAGACCGAGCATGTTACCAATCATTAAAGAGTCCACCCTCATGATCAATAAATATGCAATCCCGCCAAAAACCCCAAAAACAGAATAATCAAAAATTTTTCTGAAGTCTAAACTCCGTAATGATGATTTTACAAGATTCGGATGCATTTTTACCATGACCAGGTCTACAAATAAAATTATCGGCTTCACCAAGAATGTGGCTATTAATAATAGTATCAGTAAATTAAATGAAAGACCGATAAAAAGCATCACCACAAGCGCAACAAAAAATACCACCTTCTGCAAAGATGTACCTAAAAAAAAAGGCATTACACTTCTCTTCCTGATTCGGGAATAAGCGGCCAGTACCTCAAATACAACACTTCCCAGTAAAATGGGTATCAGAATAAGATAATACTTTTCATAAAGACCCCGGTTTGTTTCGAAATAAAAGGATGTTCCAAAAAAATACCATACAATTCCAAATATACAAAACAGGCCAATGACTATAATCAACGAAAATGCTACCAGAGTGTTGGCAGCCCCTTTATTATAATACTCAGGAAAAAATTTTATAATTACGGATGGCTGGCTGAATAAAATAAAAATTGCTAAAATCTGGGCATAATAAATTAAGAGTTGAATGAGTCCCCATTGTTCAGGATGTTCATTGAAAAGCTTTGGAACAATAAATACTGTATAAATAGCACCCAGTATAAAACTACCTGCCATTATATAACTATTTAATCTGCTCTGTCTTAATACAACACCCATAAAGAAAGAATCATAGTCAATAGTGAATTACAACGCGAAGATACAGAAGTAATTTAATCAATTCTTTTTTTGCTTCAAATACATCCAATATTTCATCTATCAGGTCAAAACAACTTTTTCATTTGAATTGAATTTAGAATGTTCGTAAAAAAATTTGACAATGATTTAAAGATATTGAAAATAACGTGAAAGAAACAAGGATGCTGCAATGTTTAGGAAAATTATTGTTGAAGGTTGATTTTTTTCTAACTTTGCAGCGGTTTACATTTGTAAGCCATTTTTTGTCCGATGGTGTAACTGGCAACACATCTGATTTTGGTTCAGAAGAGTCCAGGTTCGAGCCCTGGTCGGACAACAGTAGCTTAATAAGCCTGCTTTTTTGCAGGCTTTTTTATTTTATACCCGACCAGGGCGAGAAGCCTGTCCCGAGAAATGATGGCCTTGAGGGAAGGGTTACCAATGATATGGCCATTACTAATTGTTATTCAACATCTTTATGAGAAGATGATAAAGGCCAAAGTCTTAGATATTCAAAATGAACTGTGGTATATAAAAAGGGAAGATGATCTCGTATGGAACATACTACGAAATCCTTGAATTAAACTGGATTCGGGCTGATGTAGACGGGGATGGCAAACTTGAACTGATTCTTAAAGGTAATAAAGCTGGAGTTGAAGCCCCTGACAATACATATGATGTTTTTTATTCGAAGCAGAATAAAAGTACAAATAGATATTACATTAACGAAAAAGTATACAATAGCTGGGACAAAGTACCTGAAGAATTAAAATTTATTATTCAAAAAATAGAGGCTCAGCCCAACCCTGATTATTTCGGAATTAAATTTTAAAGTATAAATCAGAATTCCATACTCAACAATTGTCATATTTGATTTATTTTTTTGTCAGTCATAAATGACGAAGAATTGTATGAGGAGAGCAGGTTAATATTAAATATTCATTTTTAAAATATAGATAATTAATGTATATTTGTTGGGAAATACCAACATTAATTAACATTTTAAGCCTTAATGATGGGAAATACCAACACGAATTGGACAGCCATGAGTGATGGTGCAATAATAAAGGCCATTGGAGCTTATGTTAGGCACCAGCGATTATCACAGAACAAAACCCAGGCACAAGTAGCAAAAGAAGCAGGAATAAACAGATGGACACTAAGCCAGTTTGAGAATGGGGAGTCCATAACATTTTTGTCGTTTATTCAAATATTAAGGTCACTTGATCTATTGCATTTGTTTGAAGCATATAAAATCAAAACTCAAGTTAGCCCGATTGAACTGGCTAAATTAGAGCAAAAAAAAAGGCGAAGAGCAAGCAATAAGAAAGAAAGTGATCAATCTGAAAATGATTGGTAATGATAACTACAGCTTTTGTACACATTTGGGATGAGCTTGCCGGGGCAGTCGCCTGGGATGAAATCTCCCGTATCGTCAGTTTTGAATATGATGCTGGTTTCATTTCAAAAGAAATAGATTTATCACCATTAAAAATGCCTATTTATACAAGAGGAAGAATTTTTAATTTCCCCGAACTAAAGGCAAATTCAACTTTTAAGGGAATGCCGGGTTTATTGGCTGATTCATTACCGGATAATTATGGTAAACAGCTTATTAATAACTGGCTTGCTCAAAACGGAAGACCCGAAAACAGTTTGAATCCTGTAGAACTATTATGCTTTATTGGAAAGAGAGGTATGGGGGCGTTAGAATTTGAACCAACACAATTTACACCAAGCAGAAATACCTTCAAGATAGAATTAGATAGTTTGGTAAAAGCTACTCAGGAAATACTTAACAAACGAGAAGGTTTTGAAACTAACCTAAATAAAGATGAGCACATGGCCATGATGCAAATTTTAAAGATAGGAACATCTGCCGGTGGCGCCAGGCCAAAAGCCATTATCGCTTATAATGAAAAAACAGGGGAAGTAAAATCAGGACAAACAAAGGCCCCCAAAGGATTTTCCCATTGGTTGATCAAACTCGATGGTGTTAGTGATACACAGTTCGGAGAAACCAAAGGTTATGGCCGTGTTGAAATGGCTTATTATTATATGGCCAAAGATTGTGAAATTGAGATGACCAAATGCCGGTTGCTGGAGGAAAACAACAGAGCACATTTTATGACTATGCGTTTTGATCGTGAAGGCAGCAATCAAAAGCATCATGTTCAGACCTTATGTGGGTTGCAACACTATGACTACAACGATGTAAGAAGTTATAGCTATGAACAGCTTTTTCAAACAATGCGGCAATTGAGGTTGCCTTATCCGGAAGCTGAACAATTATTTCGGAGAATGGTTTTTAATGTATTGGCTAGAAATTGTGATGATCACACTAAAAACTTTGCTTTTCGCCTGATAAAAGATCAAAAATGGGAACTTGCTCCGGCTTACGATGTTTGCCACGCTTATCGTCCCGATAGTTATTGGGTAAGTCAACATGCGTTAAGTATTAATGGTAAAAGAGAAAATATATCAAAAGGAGATCTTTTGGCCGTAGCTAAAACAATGAACATTAAAAAGGCAGGCCAAATCATTAAGCAAATTGATGAAATTGTTCAAAAGTGGCCTGATTATGCTGACAAAACAAAAGTGGATCCTAAAAAAAGGGATGCGATTAATTCGACCTTAATTTCGATTGCTTAAAGCCTGAAATATCATGATAGCAAAAAAAATTCAAAATTTGTTTTACTCTTTAATTTGTGTCGAAGCAAGAGCGAGCAATTGTAATATATCCCATAGGTATAATATGTTACAACCTGGGACGTGAGTCCCTTTTTCAGAGATAGAAAAAAATGAAGTTCCGTCCGCGTGCCGCTGAAGCGGAGGCGCAAGGAACGGTATTGAATAATTGATGATTACAGGTGTTTATGACACATTTTTGGAGATAAGCCATGAGACGAACTTTGTACAAAAATTTCCTATTATGGAAAAACAACCGTAATCGTAAACCATTGTTGTTGCAGGGAGCCCGTCAGGTTGGTAAAACTTACCTTGTTGACGAATTCGGACACAACGAATATTCCGCTTTATGCTGCTTTTTTAATGGCTAAAGCAGACGGGTTAACGGGCAATATTAAATGATAATAAAAAAAAAATTCATAGTGAAATAGGGCATTGCCCTATTCTAAAATATTTTACCCCTGACGGGGCTTGTTCATTATTAAAATGAAAATTTAACAACTTAGTGTTAGCGATCTCATGAGCGAAGCGAGTAATTCAACAGTTTCACCCTGTGAAATACGAAGTATTCCGGCTTGTCGGAATATTTCACAGGGTAAACAATTCAACAATTTAATTCATTTGTTTTGCCCGGCAAGAGCTTTTTCAACTTCCTGTATATGCAGATAACCTCTATGTTGATAGGAAGGCCTTAAATCCCAGGAGTCTTTGAGAAGTTTCAACGCTTCTTCATACCTGCCCTGCTTATACAAAGCCCATCCTTTGGTATCTAAATAATACCAATTTTCAGGCCTGGACTCCAATGCTTTTTGTATAAGGTCAACCCCTTCATTTACATTAATATCATTATTAATCAGGAACCAGGCCAGATCATACATTCTTGAAGGATTCCCGGGATCTAATGTAAGGCCCTGACGATAATTTAATTC
>JAUWMO010000350.1 GCA_030613125.1 Bacteroidota bacterium
AATAAGTTTATCAAAGGGGTTAAAACCCTGAAGGTGGGTAATCCTCTCGACCCTGAAACAGATATTTCTGTTATGATTGACGAGGAAAATACTGAAAGAGTTAATAATTGGGTTAAAGAGGCGGTTAACTCTGGAGCAAAAATTCTGACTGGTGGTAAAATGAAGAATAATTTTTTTGAACCAACAGTTTTGACAGCAACAAATACTAATATGAAGGTGTGCTCATTTGAGATCTTCGGTCCAGTGGTTACACTTGAAAAATATTCTTCCTTTAAAGATGCCTTGCATTATATAAATGATTCAAGATATGGTTTGCAGGCCGGTGTATTTACTAATGATTTATCTGAAATGAACCATGCATATGAAAACCTTAATGTAGGAGGAGTGATCATAAATGATGTACCCACATTCCGCGTAGATCATATGCCATATGGTGGCATTAAGGATTCGGGATATGGGAGGGAAGGAGTAAAATATTCAATTCTGGAGATGATGGAACCCAAACTACTCGTAAAGAATATATTTTAGAACTGATAATATATTCTGATTTTTTTTCATAATTGGTCTGATATTTGATAGATCTTGTAGAAATCTCAGGAGAACTACAAAATAGTTACTGAATGACCTGTGCAGAAATAATTTTTGTTTATTAAGCAGCAATTTCTATTTTTGCCTAATTTCTGCGAAAACTGATTGTAGTTTGTATCGAAATAACGGTAATATCGTATAAATGAAGAGATGGATGTTTTATTATTCATAAAAGGAATTTTGATAGGGGTGCTAATGTCATTTCCGTTTGGGCCGATGGGGTTACTTTGTATCCATCGGACATTAAAAAATGGAAGAACTTCTGGCTTCCTTTCCGGTATGGGTGTAGCAACTGCTGACACTATATATGCCATAATTGCCGGTTTCGGAGTTTCTTTTATTGTCCATTTTCTCGAGGAGAGGCAGTTGTTTTTTCATATCTTAGGATCGCTGATCATATTATTATTAGGCATAAGAATTTTTGTTAGTAATCCAATTAAGAGTTTCAGGTACAAAAATAATGGAGAGCAAAGGTTTACATGGCATTATTTTTCAGGGTTTTTCCTTACGCTGACTAATCCTTTTATTATAATTGCTTTTCTTGCTGTATTCACTACTTTGAATTTGATTGATAAAAATTCATTTCTTCCGGCGGCCACAATAATCCTTGGAATTTTTATGGGAGCAACAAGTTGGTGGTTTATGGTCAGTTCCGTTGTAAATCGGCTTCGAAGCAGAATCCGGTTAAGGAAAATTTTCTGGATGAATAAAATTGCAGGAGCAATTATTTTCCTGTTTGGTTTTCTGGCAATAATCGGTTTTTTAGTAACTGCTTAGAAGCTATTTCCTCTATACGTATATCCTTGAGTTATGAGTTCACCTCATTTGTTTACCTCAATCTAAATAAATTTTTTTGTTTTAAAATCCAAGTGAGATCCCGATTCCTTTGGCTGTATGGAGGAGATATGAGTCCATTTCAATCAGTTTTTCTTTCTGAATGGCCTCACTGAATGAAACAGAGCAAATGTCCGGATGGTTATAAACAACCATTTCCCCAAATTTTTTTTCAAGTACCATTTCAAAAGCTTTTACACCAAACTGGGAAGCCAGTATCCGGTCATAGGCATTAGGCATTCCTCCTCTTTGGAGGTGACCAAGCACAGTTTCACGCATGTCAGCCTCGAAACCGGTGGATTTAATTTCCTGCATCAATCTTGAAGCTGCACCCATTAACCTAATATTTCCATATCCTATTTCATTACTTTTAATTCCGGCAACTTCTCCTCCAATGGGCTTTGATCCTTCAGCAATCACAATATTTGCAAACCCCCTGTCCCGTGAGAAGCGACTTTCAAGTCTTTCAACTACTTTATTAATATCATAAGGGATCTCAGGTATCAGACATACTTCAGCCCCCCCTGCGATGGAAGCACTTAAGGCAATCCATCCAGCATTTCTGCCCATTACCTCAAGAATTAAAACACGGTTGTGACTTTGAGCGGTTGTAACCAATTTGTCAACAGCTTCTGTGGCAATTTGAACAGCAGTCTGGTATCCAAAGGTAAAATCAGTCAATGACAGATCATTATCGATGGTTTTTGGTACTCCAATTATGTTAAGACCTTTTTCAAACAGTTTTTTTGAAATCTTCTGAGATCCTTCGCCGCCAATGCTAATTACTGCATTAACACCTATGTATTTAAGTTTCCTGATCATTTCATCTGATCTGTCAACATATTCCCAGGTGCCGTCGTTGTTTTTTACCGGCCAGGCGAAAGGGCCACCTTTATTTGTAGTTCCGATTATTGTTCCTCCCCGAACATGTATGCCGGAAACAGTTTTTTTATCAAGTATCACAATCTCAGTGGGTTCTCGTAAAAGTCCGTCGTAGGCCTGAATGCTCCCAACTACTTCCCAGTCCTTTTCCTGGGATGCTCTTCTTACAATAGCCCTTATAACTGCATTAAGTCCCGGACAATCACCTCCGCTTGTGGCTATTAATACCCTTTTCATAATTAATACTACTTAATTAAACC
This sequence comes from Bacteroidota bacterium, assembly GCA_030613125.1. Lineage (GTDB taxonomy): Bacteria > Bacteroidota > Bacteroidia > Bacteroidales > VadinHA17 > JAUWMO01. The sequence goes on from JAUWMO010000350.1 coordinate 2,565, forward strand.
ATTTTGAAAACCAGGGATCAAAGGTAGGAAGAAAACTCTATGTCAGGGAGTTGTTTTCATGAAAGTTTATGAGTATTCCCTGATAATTTTATCTGTTGTTTGTACAATTATTTCATGCATCCCGATTATTTGATGTATTTGGGATATTTTATTTCGTTTCTGGTTATAATATTTCCAAAAACTTTTTAGGTTTTGTAGTTTGGAATTCCAGAAATAAGCAAAACCTCCCGTTAAGGGCAGACTTATCAGATAAATTCCTGTTATCCACCAGAATGAGAATATTATTTTTACAACTACTGATTGTAAAACATAAATAACAGGAAAAAGAACTAATGATATTGCAAATTTAAATGAGCTATGAAATTGAATATCCTTTATTTTTTTTGCAATTTTTATAGGCAACAAGTAAGGTATCAAATTATTTATTAAACCATACAAAAAAACCGGACTGATCAAAAACAGAAATACAGACTGGCCCAGCAGACTGATAAATGGTATACCATCACTTTCAATTAAATCATTTGATATACCAAAAGACTTTATCTGTCCTAAATACATAATAGTTTGATTCTGTAATTCAGACATGGCCTCCTTATGATCTTCTTCATAAATTCCAAGAATTCGAACCAATTCCTGATCGGATTTAAGTTTATAAGGCTGGTCACAGTGAGGAAAAGATAGTATCTTGCACATCCGGTACTTATAAATTTCCCTTAACTCATTATACAGAGTGTAATACTCCATACTCTCAATATTTACCATTAGAGGTTTAATGTGTTCGCTTAAAGTGGCAGTTAGTTGGTTTATGCCTTTTATTGGAGTTTTCTTATAGAGTTCATAAAATTCTGAAACAGCCAATGGTTTACCAAAATTAATATGCAATG
>JAUWMO010000141.1 GCA_030613125.1 Bacteroidota bacterium
TGAATACCATCCACCAACAGGACAACATTCTCTAACTAAGAATTTTAATGATTGCTTCCCATCTTTGTAATCGCTAGTATCGATAATTAAATCATAGTCTCCTGTTGGGATTGTTTTTGGGGTATAAATTAGCCAGTTTACCGGTAACCCGGATTTTGTAACTTCAAAACTGCCATTCATGCCAGCAGTTTTATCATGAATTGTTTCACTCATATTAACGCAACTCTCCATTAAGACACTCGCTAGTATTGTCAATATTAAGACAATGTTGTTAGTTCTGAAGATTAATTTTTTCATTGTGATGCCACGGGATAAAAACCAGCAAATAAGAAACAAAAGGCCTGGAATGACCATAAACAGATGTAAAAAACCTGGAGTATCCTGAAGTGTTATAGCGAAAGCAATTGTACAAGCAATTGCAATCAATCCACCGAGTCCTTCCCACTTCCAGGCCAGGATCAATCCAGTGAAATATACAAATACAAATACAAACGCAATTACCTCCCTGGTACCCATTGGGTTTCCTGTATTATTTTGGGATTGTGGGACGATCATATATCCTAATATCATTATTAAAAAGAAAATTAAATATGCGATACCCCAGATTCTCGAAACCCAACTGATCGTAGTTAGTAATTTAGTTTTGTTTTTTAAATCTTTTATTAGCTTATCTTTTTAAGATTATTGTTTTAATTTATCGGTCTTGATGCTTGATTTTTATACAGTGGTATGCCACGTAGTATAAAGTTCAAAATTATAAAAAAATTAGCTGTTATAAGTATCCTTGCTCAATTCTTGCTTTAGATTCAAATCAGCATTCTATAGCTCATCCATAATAAAAACAACCTTTAGTGATCTTCAATTATTTTGGATTGGATCTGAGAATGACACGTCGTCCAACCATTGCCCCACCAATTGCTCCTATTAAAGACAATACCCATCCACCACACATAACTATCCACAGAGATGTTATCCAGAAATTTGGTTCAACAATAGCAGAAATTATCCCCATAGTATTGCATAGGATTGGTACGTACCAAATACTTTTTGGATTATGTCTGCATATGAAAAAACAGGCTATTGCAATTATAATATCATAACTAATATAAGCAATCCCTTCACTCATATTCTCACCTATTTTTGGAATTGAACTTAGTAATGAGGCAAAGAAAAATAGAAAAATGAATGATAAAAATGCAGTTATTAATGATAATCCCCAGCTTGGGATCTTAGAAAAAAAAGATCTTTTTTCTTTTGTTTCCACAATATTATAATTTTTAAGTTTATTAACTCTATGTGGCATAACTTTAATATGAGTCAATCATTTGTATGCTACCTGATCACAAACGGAACAACAATGGATATAAAGCCTGTGAACACAACCACAAGGATGAACATATTGTATCTTACATTATAATTACTCAAAAGGGTTGAATCATAATATTTATCAACGTTTTCATCCCGATACATTGTTAGCAATCCATTTATAAGTTTTGATCTGGTTTGCTTGCCTTTTAATAATCCGAATATCGCAACCATATTTACAACGATAATCAATGCTACAAAAATGAACATTACTATCAGGTAGGTGGTTTCCGTGCGTGATTTTTCAACAAATCCTGAATTAACAGCAAGAGATATCAGGTTGAGTACAACGGCAGCAAGTATAAATATGATGTCGGTTTTGGTGTTTTGCTGCAGTTCTGAAGTTATGTGTTTGTGAACATGTTCAATCATTTTTGAATCCTCCTTTTTTTATTGATAAATAATTAAATATAGTTAGAATGGCCTGAAAAAAGAACCGAAATAATGGGAAATCTCCTCAGGCGGGTTATACAGATTAAGAGGTGGAGTACCAAATGCCATTGAAAAATAAGGGTCAAGAGCTTTGGCTTCTGCCATAATTTTTTTTGAACCTTCAGCATCGCCGGTAAATCCTTTTACTTTAGCTATCCAGCCTTTAGTGTATGCTTGTAAGGGATTGATTGCACCGGGATTTTCAATAAGGAATTTATTAAATGCTTCTGTCGCTAACTCCAGGTTCTTTTCTTTATCTCCTTTATTTTGCATAAGCCTCATTACATAAACCCTTGCAATATTTAATTGCGGCAGGTTATTTTCAGGGTTGAGAGTCAGAGCTTTTTCAAAGTATTTTATTCCGTTTTCTACGTCATCGACATAGATGTACGCTTTGCCAAGTTCTTCATTTACCTCAGCACTTTTTGGTTGATTATCGAGGATATCTGTCCAGAAAGCAACTTTGTCTGCACTGTCGGGCATCAGGACTGCCTGTGCTTTTGCAGCAAGGATGTCATCTATTTCAACAAGTTTTTTAGCATAAATTTCAGCCTTGGCCTTATTACCTCCCATTTCAGCAGGGAGCAGGCCATAGAATTCAACCAGGTATAGATATGCCTCTTTGTAATCCGGTTTTAGTTTAACTACGGTCTCATAAGCACTACATGCTTTCATGGCATATTCGGATGCTTTTTCTTCAGAAGCATACGCATTCAGGAAACAGATATTCGCATGATAATTAGCATATATCACATTATTTGGATCATACTTAACAGCCTTCTCAATTGTTGATAAAATATCTTCAGGCTTATGTCCCGAACCTCCCAGCATCATGTGATGTTTTGTCCTTGCAAGTTCATAATAAGCAAGGGCGCAGGTGGAATCATTTGCAAGCACTTGATCTAATTGTGCTTTGGCTTCATCAACTTTCCCATTCATTCTTAATTTAAAAGCTTCATTTACATTTTTATTCAGGTCTCCTGCCAGGCAGGCAGATACCATAATAAATAAGAAGCCGGTGCAAATAGCAATAAAAAAGATCTCTTTTCTTTTCAGGGCTGTAGTAAGCTTCCTACAGTTCTCCGCCGGTTTTTTTTTCAGAGTTTTCATTTTTACAATTTTTAAGTTAAGTACAGAGGTGTAATAACATAATTATATCAAGTCTTTTTAATTTTAAACATAAACAGGTTTTTATAGTTATATTTGAAAAACAGTTGTATTTTGATTGTAAAATATTTTACAATTGTTTTTCCAGCAGGTGAACCAATAACAGAGTAAATTTGTGAAAGAGAGGGATATCCAATATCTGAGGCTGTTAAAAAAAAGGATTGTTGAGACAATGAAGTTGTCTCATCCGGGTATTGGTAATAGTATCTCTGAATGGAAAGGCCAGGAGATAACAAATTTCCAGGAAGATCTCATGAACAGAGTAAACGAGTATATAAGTGAGAAATGGTTTTATACCCACATGAAATCCGAAAGTTGGAAACTGCCAAGGATTGACATGCTTAATTTGCTGGCAAGATATGTTGGATATAATGATTGGAATGATTTTAAATTTAAGAATAAGGAAAATTTGCCCTTTGCAGTTCAAAAAATTGAAACAAGTGGATCTATACCTTATTTAAAAATATTTGGTTTGATAATTATTTTGATTGTATCCTTATTGTTAATTAAATCATTAGGCAATAAAAACTATCAATTTCGATTAGTTGATGCCTATACAAAGAAGAGAATTAGTGATACTCTGACTGAAATTATCATAATTAATGAAAATGAATCACCCTTGCACATGAAATGTAATCCCCCAGGGTATTTTGATTTGAAGACAAAAAAAGAGAAGGTTCGGTTCTTAGTCAGGGCGCCTTACTATAAGACAGATACCATCACACGTATACTGGATAAATACGAAAATTTTGAAAATATTTATTTATATCCCAATGATTTCGCACTGATGATACATTACTTCTCAGCAACAAATGTTAAGGACTGGGAAAAAAGACGGGATCAATTGGATAGAATGATAGCTGACAGTGCATATATATATCAGGTTTTTGATCAGGGGCAGCTTGGTATGGAACTGTATAACAAACAGGAATTTATTGATAAATTAACAATGCCGGTTAGTAGTTTGAAAAATATTGAAGTTATTGAAACAATTTATACGGCGAAGAAGATTTCTTTATTACGATTCAGGCAAGAGTAGGATTAATAAATGAAGTTCAGACCAATACATATTATCATATTCTTATTAGGATTAATTGTTATTAGTTCTCCAACATGTGAGGATCCTGATGACCGGGAAAATGCCTATGTAAAGGAAAACGGAGAAACCATTACCGATGAACAGGTGGTTTTTCAAACAAAAGATAAAATGATCCGCTCTTTAAAAGAAGAATTTGGAGCCAACTTTCTTTCAGATAATCATCTGAGAGCTTTTGAACAAAGGGCAAAAGAAAAAATCCTTGATTTCGCAGACTACACAAGTATTTATTCCAATAAAGAATATGATAAATCTTTCAGAAAGCAGGCCAGACGGATGATGCTTAATTTATTTGCTGATAAGAATGCTAAAATAAATTTCTCATTTGTTGATTCACAAAGAGTTAATGACTATACATTGCCAAACTTCATGGATGAAATTTACACTGCTGAATATAATGCTCTGGGGTTGAACATTGGCAAAATAGAGATCGCAGAACCTTTACATTTGCAGGAAAATACAACATATGAAGGAAGTGTGAAGTTCTCACAGCAATTATATGGTATTACCTTATCTGATACTGTTTTAATCAATTCAGGAGTTGGTTATTTTGAAATAATTGCTATCCGGGTAGATAAAAAATTCGGAACCGACTCTCTGCAAGTATGGGAGGTGCTTTTAGGGGATTTGCGTTAACCCAGCCATAAATGGCGAAAAATTCTGTGAACCGAGCTTGCGAGCTTCGCAACCGCTAAAGCTTAATGCGAACGCGGTCACCGAAGGTAATTTTTCGGGTTAATCTGCATTTTCATAAATTACCTTATTTTCCTATTTTATTTTTTTTTAGCCCGACCGGAAGGATAGGTATACCTGAACATTCCGGCTTGCTGGAAGTCTTATGACCAGTACTGCGGGCAGGATAGTGCGATTGGAATATAATTAACATTCCGCAGGAATTAATTTTCGGCATTATAGGGTCAGAAGTTCGGATCTTAGTATCCTTTTCATTGCTGTGCCTGTGATAAATCCAAGGGCTAATCCACTGGTTATTAGCATTGCCAGAAAGACCAGAAAATTCATAGTGTCAGTAATAATAAACAGAGGCAAGAAAAATGCAACTCCCCAACCCAAAGCACTTGTATATACCCATATTTTTGTTACAATATAATTTTTCCCCAATAAAGGACGTTGCAATAAACCGGCCAACGCTCCCCCAATTGTATATATCAAAACATATATCAAAAGCCCCTGGCCTTCAAATTCAATATCCCGGTCAGAACCGATAGCCCACAAAGCAATTCCGGCAACTAATTCGCTAATAAATAATCCACCGGCACCTGCTAATATCCAGTAAGCTGAAATAGCTATTTTCTTTCGCAAGAGTTTCCACTGGACCAGTCCAATTAAGGCACCTATTCCACCTCCCAAAAAGCCATAACCAATAGCATGTGCAAGTGCTTCATTAATGAAAGTTTCTAATACCGAAATAATAAGGAATGCCAGTGCGAAACTTATCAGAATGCCAAAAATAAAAACAGTAGCAGTATTAACCAGCCATTTAAACCAGAACATACTGTTTTTATCAAACTTTAAAGCTTTCATTGCTTTTTAAAAATACAAAATTTAATACTCATTATGTTAAATCAATCTGCATATTGTAGTAGAAACTGTCCGGAATACTGTTTTTTCAATGGACGAAAAAGGGGCCTCAGCTCAATCTGATGCAACAATTGTTTTAAAAAATGGAGTAGGGAGATACATGATCTTCGACAAGCCTTTTCTTGTATATTTAAAGAAAAAATCGGACAAATCACCGTATCTTGCATTTTGGATTACCGATACAGAATTCCTTGTTAAAAGTAAAATAATAATGTTGAATATGATTAATGGCAATGGGCTGAAAAGAAAGTTAGGACTTTTTTCGGTTACTAACATAGTCATTGCCAATATGATTGGCACAGGTATTTTTATTACCTCCGGCCTGCTTTTAGCTGACTTGAACAATCCAATGATTATGATCCTTATTTGGATTGCGGGAGGCATTATGGCATTTTTTGGTGCAATGTGTTATGGAGAGCTTGGAGCAGCTTACCCCCAGGCTGGTGGAGAATATAATTTTCTTTCAAAATTATTTCATCCAATGCTTGGATTCTTAAGCGGATGGGTTTCTTTTATTGTAGGGTTTTCGGCGCCCATTGCAGCAGCTTCAATCGGATTTAGTGAATATTTTGTAAGAGCTGTTCCCCAGGTTTTATTGTGGGGAGAGGCGATAGGCATTTCTGATCCACAAATCATAAAAAAAGTATTATCTGCTACAATTATTATATTATTTACTCTGGTTCATCTCAGGGGTATTGAATTTGGGGCAATTGTTCAAAATGGCCTGACAATTTATAAAGTTGTATTAATAACCGGGATATTGTTCATTGGTTTTTTATTTGGAAAGGGTAATATGGAAAATCTGTATCATATTCCGGAATATTCATTTGATTTTGGTGGATGGAAGACCATCGGGCTTTCATTTATGTGGATAACTTTTTCCTATTGCGGTTGGAATGCATCTACTTATATAGGTTCAGAGATAAAGAATCCTGAAAGGAATATTCCTTATTCTTTATTAATAGGAACAGGAACAGTGATTGTCTTGTATGTTGGACTGAACATCCTTTTTGTCTATGCTATAACTCCTGAAGAAATGAAAGGAGTGATATCAGTGGGTGGACTTGCTGTTGGAAATTTATTTGGTAAAACCTGGGGACAGATTTTTTCATTTCTGGTATCCCTGGCGCTGTTCTCTTCAATAAGTGCATTTATAATACTTGGCCCTAGGATATATTTTGCAATGGCAAAAAATGGACATTTTTTCAGATTTGCATCAAAGGTGCATCCCCGGTCCCAGGTCCCCGCAAGATCAATTATTCTTCAGTCGGCTATTGCGATTGTTTTGATATTTTCAGGAACATTTGACCAGATTTTGACCTTCATGGGTTTTACTCTGGGCATTTTTCCGATTTTAACCATAATAGGGGTCTTCAAGCTGAGGTCTTCAGGTCGAAGCAAATATCGCATGCCAGGATATCCGTACATCCCAGGTATTTATGTACTCATTGCGGTATCAATACTTATACTGGCTTTTTTTGAACGGCCGGTTGAATCATCTGTTGCGATTGGTACTGTTATTTTAGGTATACCTGCTTATTTTTTGTTTTTGAAAAGCAATAAGAAACCTTACCAGTTTTAATGATGAAATTTCAGGATCGTATCATCTTGAAATCTGGAGAAAGTTAGAGGAATTTGCAATTAACAATTGGTCTGCACACTGCTTTATGTTATGGTAATAATTTTGTAACTTTATCATACTCTGTCTGATAATTATATGATGAAGTACTTATGCATATTCATCTTGTACCTGCCGGTATGTTATTATTTGCATGCTTCAGGAGATAAGGATACAAGCAAAGTTTATTTTCTTACTGGGTTGAAACTTCATCAGGGATTTGTAATAATCCATAGCAAAGAAATCAGGGCCATTAAGAATTCCTATCCAAACGGCATTGAATTTGATCTTGCCTGGCATTCTACTTCAAAAAAATCATGGTCATCCTGCCATTGTTATCCACGGTTAGGTGTTTCAACTACTTTCTGGAATTTTGATAATAAAGAGATACTTGGATATGGTCTAACATCATTATTTTATATCGAACCGGTATTTGGTGCATGGCACATTGTAAGTTTTTCTTTCAGGGCAGGATTTGGCCTGTCATATTGTAGCAAGCCATATAATGAATTAACAAATCCAGAAAACATGAGCTATAGTACAAAAATAGCTTTTCCAATGCTTCTTGGAGCCGCTCTTAATTTCCGATTAAGACCCCAATTATCCCTTAATATTTCTGCAAACTACAATCACATTTCCAACGGAGGTATAAAAGAACCTAATAAAGGGATTAACTGGCCTTCTATCTCAATAGGACTTGATTATTACCATAGAAAACCTGCATTCAAAGTACGGAAAAAAGTAAACTGGAGAGAAACAGAAATCCCTGAAACCAGGTTCGATATTACAATATTTTCAGCCTTCAAAGAGCTGGAACCTAAACATTTTTATCCTGTCCCCGGAGTGGAGTTGAAAGGGAGCAGGCAAATAGCCAGGATCAATGCACTTACTATTGGAGCCGAATGGCTTTATGACAATGCAGCCAGGTACGATATTGAAAAAGCAGGTGAAGATATTGATTGCAATAAAGCTTCAATAGCAATCGGGCATGAGTTCCTCCTCGGGAAATTTATTTTTAGTCAACAAATAGGATTTTATGTTTACAGACCATACAAGGTTGGTGATGATGTGTATCAGAGGTATGGGCTTATTTACCGCGCTACAAATTGGTTCTTGTTAGGTATAAATTTGAAAGCGCACAGGCATGTAGCTAATTTTATTGATCTCAGAATAGGTTTCTCATTCTGAAAAATTGCAGAAAAATTGAAAAAATAAAAGAAGGCACCCGGATTGAATGCCTTTTTCGTTAATTCAAATCTTTCATTATCAAATAGAAATCTATCTTTTCATTTTTGGTATCTTCAATGCGTTCCTGCATTTCATCTAATGTTTTTGGCGGAGGAATAATAACTTTATCACCTTTTTTCCAATTTAATGGTAGTGCAACTTTAAATTTATCTGCAACCTGCAATGCTTCCAATACTCTCAGGACCTCTTCCATATTTCTTCCCACATTAAGTGGGTAGTACATGATCAGACGGATCTTTTTCTCAGGATCAATAAAAAA
>JAUWMO010000256.1 GCA_030613125.1 Bacteroidota bacterium
AGTCATACCATAGATACCGTTATTAATAAAAAACATTGTTATATTTTCTCCCCGGTTACAGGCATGAATTGTTTCTGCTGTACCAATGGCAGCCAGATCACCATCCCCCTGATATGTGAATACAAATTTCTCAGGCCATAACCTTTTAACCCCTGTGGCAACAGCCGGCGCCCGGCCATGGGCAGCTTCCTGCATATCTATATCAAAAAAATTATACATAACTACTGAACACCCTACCGGAGCAATGCCAATGACTTCCGACTGTATATCCATATCTTCTATCACCTCGGCAATAATCCGGTGAGCTGTACCATGTCCACATCCGGGACAATAAGATAATACATTGTCAGTTAAAATTTTAGTTTTCTTGTAAACCAGATTTTCAGCTTTTATCATATCCTGGTTCACTATTTTTTCAGCCATTATTTATCCTCCGATTATTTGTTTTTTTAATGCTTCTACAATTTCCTCGGGTGTAGGAATCATTCCTCCCATTCTTCCATAATGATCAACTTTTATTTTCCTTTCAACAGCCAGCTTCACATCCTCAACCATTTGACCAGCACTCATCTCAACAGATAACATTCCTTTTACCCGGTTGCTCAGTTCCGCAATACGATCATACGGAAATGGCCACAGGGTGATTGGCCTGAACAAACCTACTTTAATGCCTTCATCGCGAGCCAATTGTATTGATTTCTGGGAAATTCTGGAACTGGTACCATAAGCAACAAACAAGTATTCCGCATCATCACAATTAATTTCTTCAAACAAAACTTCCTTTTTTTCAATCTTCCTGTATTTTTCCTGAAGTTTAAGGTTATGACGTTCATGACGTGCCGGATCAAGGTCAAGGGAAGTAATAATGTTTCTCTCTCTGTCAGGAGTTTTACCAATTGTTGCCCAGTCGGGCGCCTTTTTCATTCGTGGTTTTTGTTCCCTGAATTTCACTTTTTCCATCATTTGTCCGATAGCTCCATCAGAAAGTATCATTACAGGATTCCTGTACTTAAATGCAAGATCATATGCCAACTCAACAAAATCTGCCATCTCCTGTACAGATGAAGGGGCAAGAACAATCAGGTGATAATCTCCATGTCCGCCACCTTTGGTTGCCTGAAAATAATCACACTGGGAAGGTTGAATTGTACCTAACCCAGGTCCGCCCCTCACTACATTTACAATCAAACAGGGCAATTCAGCTCCTGCAATATATGAAATCCCTTCCTGCATCAGACTTATACCCGGGGAAGAAGAAGATGTCATCACTTTTTTTCCGGATGCTGCACCTCCATAAAGCATATTTATTGAAGCCACCTCACTTTCAGCTTGTAAAACAACCATTCCTGTTCGTTCGGGAGTCCTTGCTGCTGTCAGGTATTCCATAACCTCACTCTGAGGAGTGATGGGATATCCGAAATAACCATCTGTACCGGCCCTGATAGCAGCTTCTGCTACCGCTTCATTTCCTTTCATTAACATATATTCTTCCATACTATAGAAAATTTCTTAAACCATTACGACTTTTTGTCTGTAAACTGTGATCACCCCATCAGGACAAACAATTCCGCAATTTGAACATCCGGTACAACCGTCCGGTTCCTTCAAATACGCATAATGATAACCTTTACCGTTCACTTCATTGCTCATGGCTATAACCCTGGGTGGGCAGGCTTCAATACAAATTTCACAGCCCTTACACTTCTCAGTATCAACAATAATGGTTCCTTTAGCTTTTGCCATTTCTGGTTTATTTGTTTTGAGAACAACTCTAAAAATAATTAAATCATTTAAACTCTATAATGATTTCTGTCACAACACATGCTGGTAAGTTTAAAATCCCACAATTATAAAAAAGTATTTACTCACCCGGAATTTTTCACGAATGGTCGTTATAAAATTTCTTCAGGCGTGTTTCGAGCACCTCAAACTGATCTTTCCTGACCTGGGAAACGCAGGCCCGTAGCCCTTCATGTCTTTCACTTCCTGTAATATCAAGTGAGATTGCGCTGATCCCATAATATAATAGTTCTTCCAAAAGATCAACACCAGTATAACCCGGAAAAGAGAATGTGAAATAAAAACCATCGGCAATGGGCTTATCTATATCCATGTCATACACAAGCCTGAATCCATTCTCAAGGAACATCTTTTTCATTATTATGGCTTTTTCGCCATATTCCTTCACATCTTCAATGTAATTATATGTACCATCATTAACCTCTTTCAGAATCCCTGCCAGGCCATACTGAGCTGAATGAGATACACCGGCTGAAAGAGCATATAAAGCTCCGTATATTATTGAATAACCGAAACCATCTGAAGTATAATATCTTTTAAGATCAGGATATTTCCTATAAAAAAGCTTGTCAGAAATAACCATCATCCCAATCCTTTGCCCGGCATAACTAAATGCCTTTGAACTGGATATCAGAAGCATGTACTGGTCAGTATAATTTGCTACTGTTGGTTGATATGGTGGTCTGCCTGGCTTGGAGAAATCTTCTCTGAAGTCCATTCCTATATAGGCAAGATCTTCAATTACAATTGCATCATATTCGGTGGCCAGATCTCCTATGATCTTAAGTTCCTCTTCAGTAAGACAAATCCACGAAGGATTATTGGGATTAGAATAAAGGATACTGGAGACTTTTCCAGTTTTCAGATAAGTCAGAAGTTTGCTGCGAAGTTTTTCACCTCTGTACTCATAAATATCAAATGAACAAAAATCGTGTCCCAGTACCCTGACCTGTTGCTTCTGTACCGGAAATCCGGGATCAATAAAGAGGGTTCCCTCCTTTGTATGGTCATTCCTGTTTACAACCAAATAAGCAGCCATAGAGCCCATCATTGAACCAACAGTCGGAATACATCCTTGCGGACTAACATCAACATTCAGGAATAGCTTTACAAATCTGGATATTTCTTCTTTTAATTCCTTAACACCTTCAATCATCGGATATTTTGAGGCCACTCCCCGTTTCAGGGCTTCTATCTCAGCATTCACTCCCGCCCGGGCAGGACTAAGACCTGGAACACCCATCTCCATCCTGACAAATTCTTTTCCTGTTGACAACTCTATTTCATTAACTAAACGTACTATCTCACGAATACTACCCTTCCCGATTTCAGATAATCCGCTGGCTTTTATCTTCTGTTTTACAATTTTAAAATCAATTGGCGTATTTTTTTCTTTTGAAGCCATACTTAAATATATAAAAAAAGCGACCATACTCTGACCGCTCCTCTATCTGTTTTGTTATTTAAATTCAGTTAGTATCCTGTCAAGCCAACTGGTGATCCTCTTATCGGTTTTGTCAGCTTCATAGTCCTCATCAAGGCCAAGACCAATAAATTCACCATCTATCACTGCTTCTGAATCTTCAAAATCATAATCAGAGGTAGAACACCTGCCTATTATTTTGGCATCCTGATCAAGCAACTTCCTTCCCAGAATGCCTAATGAATCAACAAAATGAAGTGAATAGGTTATGTGATCACCAAGTCCGTAGAGTGCAAAAAGTTTATTGCTGTAGTTAATTTTCTCAAGTTCCGGAAGAAAATTATCCCAATCTTTACTGGGAGTCTCCCGTTCCCAGGTATGACTTCCAATAGTTGAAATACCGAATATCACGTTTTCATATTTATCCAGGTCAGTTGCGTTTGCATCTTTAACTGGAATAACATCTATCTTTTCTTTGCCAACAGCCTTAACAATTTTTCTGGCAACATTTTCAACAGCCCCTCCAACGGGACCATAAAAAAGACCTATCTTATTCATCTTTAATCATTTAATAAATATTGATTACTGTCGCTTAATTATTCATACAAATATAAAATTATTTTAACAGGTTCTGAATTGTTAAATAACATATAAGGTGATTGGTAAAAGGGGTAGGCCCGGGGAGATTGAAAAATTGAAAATTGAAAAGTAAAAATGATTGAAAAGTAGCAAGTTTAGTTTAAGCGTCAGAATGTCGTTCCAGATTTGAATTACAGATAGCGAATTACTCTTGCCTACCGGTAAGAAAAAATCTCTTCTCTATTGCAAATCGGGACAGATGTCGGATTTAGGAATCAGGTTTTGGGAATTGCTAATTGTATTCCATTTTTTCTTGGATAATTGGAATATTCTTTGGAACTTGTAAGTAAAATATATTTCGGTAACTTAATTTTTAAATCCTGTCTCCCAAAAGCTTAATGGTTTGACAGAAAATCATAAATTTCCGGCCCGAATGACTGAAGTCCTTCAGTCGGGCGGGCAAAATTCTAATTATACACAAATTAAAAATAAGGAGGATTAAAAATGTATCGTTATTTAACAAAAACGCTGATCAGTTTTATCTTATTATTCGGTATTGCTAGTGCAACAGGAGCTACAATCAGTCTGTACAGCTCCGTTCGTGCTAATGCTCAAAGAGGTGATTTGCTCTTAAGTAAGAGACACCGGTTGCCAATGTCTGAAAATAGAATTAAAACTATTTCTTCCAAAGGTATGGTAAATTTATGCGCTTTTCCGAACAGACTCTTATACCTTGAAGATTTCGGGACAAAGCATTCCAGAAAAACCGTTTTACTAAATATGGAGAATGGATTTAGAATTATCTCGTCGATATCGCAAGAATGGGACAACAACACCTGGGTTAATGTATGGAAAGCAACATTTACTTACGACAATGGGAATTTGACTGAAGTGGTATGGGAACAGTGGGATAATGACTCCTGGGTAAATTATGATAAGGGTACATATACATATGATGCCAATGGAAAACTTACCGAGGAGTTATGGGAATGGTGGGATAATGACTCATGGGCTAATTATGAAAAAGCTACATATACTTATGATACTAATGGGAACCTGATTGAGGTATTATGGGAAGAGTGGGATACTGACTCATGGGTTAATTCTGATAAGGGCACCTTTACTTATGATGGCAATGGAAATCTTACTGACGAGTTATGGGAAGTGTGGGATAAGGACTCATGGGTTAATTCTGATAAGGGCACTTAGACTTATGATGCCAACGGAAATCTTACCGGAGAATTATGGGAAGTGTGGGATACCGACTCATGGGTTAATTCTGAGAAGGGCACTTACACTTATGATGGCAACGGAAATTTAACCGCAGAATTATGGGAAGTGTGGGATACCGACT
>JAUWMO010000352.1 GCA_030613125.1 Bacteroidota bacterium
CATTATAGCTGGTAATTTCCAGATCTTGGGCATTATTAACAGAGACTTTAGAATATTTTGATACTATATTCATATTACCTACCCTGTTTGCCTCAAAATCAGAGCTGTACAGGTCAAGTTTAGTATTACGTATATCACTGAATTCAATAGTGCTATATTTTGCTGAAATATCGACACTGTTGTCAACCTTACCGCCATACAATTTGTCATTATAAAGTTGCATGTTCAATTTTCCTGAAATATCATCCAGTTCAATACCTGAATATTTTGAGGAAAAGTTCAAATTACAGTTTCTGGGCACAGTAAGCTCTCCTGAGATTTTAAACTCAATGAGATTAATATTTTGTCCGTCATCAAGTTTCATTTTGATTTTTTTTATAATCATTTTTCTGCTTCTCCAGAATCTCATATCGATATTGACACTGCCTGGCGAACTGTCAAACTTCAGATTTTTCAGATACGAATCCAGTTTCTCTACATCTTCCTCAGAAGAACCTTTGGCAGTTACATGCATTTTATATTCGGTAATCGGCTTATCCCATATTTTAATTGTCATATCACAATCATAATTATTAAACGTAACATCCTCAGCCACATTGAAATCCCATGTATAAGTTTTATTTAACCTCTCTTTTTGTCCATATCCATTCAGGCCGGAAGCCACTAATACTATTAACAGCAGCAAATTATAAATAATAATTTTCCTCATTTTCATGACTTTCAGTTTTATTAGTTTCCAAAATAATTAGTTCAAGGATCTGTATCTTTTTTTCATAAGTGTCAAATATTGTATTAATGATTTTTTCATTATACCCGATCACATTCAGGTCTTTCATTACCTGGTCATAAATGGTATCAAGACTTTGAATCTCTTCAAAAAGTTCTTTTATGATCAGGTTCTCGGTCTGCTTAAGTGATATAACTTCTTTATGTTTAGCAGAGACAAGGGTTTTATAATCCTTTTCCCTCTGGCCAAGTGATTCATCAATACTTGCCAGGGTTATTTTTCTATTTATCACATATTCTCCTGCCAGATCATAGACTACATAGCCCAGACTTATTAAAAGAAGAAATACTGCAGCTATATTTCTAAACTTTATAACAAAGCTTCTGGTACTTAAGTTTCGGTGTGCAAATTCCTCTGTTTGAAGATCTTTCCTGATCCCCTCCCAAATGATTTGATCGTCAGGTTTTTCAACATCCATCTCCTGCCGTTTACTTTTGAGGTATTTTTCAAGATCAATTAACATATATTTTATTCTTTAATTTTTTGTTTAATATCTTCAAAATAGACCTTGTTTTTTCTTACAAAGGAAATGCAATTGTTTATGACTATTTTTTTTAACCAACTGCCAAATACTTTATCATTCTTTAGCTCAGACAGTCTGTTAAAAGCTGTAACAAATGATTCCTGTAATACATCCTCTGCATCCATTTTATTATTAAGAAATCTTATAGCTATATTGTACATCGCTATTGAATATTTTTTATACAGAGTGAATTGGGCCTTAATATCACCTTGCCTGCATTTCTCAATCAGTTTCTTATTTATTTCAAGAGTATTTTCCATAGCCCTTTCGTATTATGGACGCTATATTAAGAAAATTGTTGGAATAATATTTTATCAAAAAAGTAAAAAAGTCTAAGAAATAACTAAATTGCATTATTTATACTTCCGGCCAATAGGAATGCTTTATAGATTTCTTTAATTTTGTTTAAGATTCAGTTATCCATTAGCTGTGGATTTTAAAAAAAATTAATACATGCTGGATTTCTTAAATAAACCCTATCCGTTCAATGATGAACCTAAATATTATTTAAAGGTCATTCCTGCTGTAAGCCTTGGAATGTTTCTTTTTATGCTGTTCTTTCAACCGCTTGACCTTGCCTTTTCAGATTTTAACAGTAAACTTTATTTCATCACCGGTTTCGGAGGTATTATCTTATTAATACTGGTCATCAACCGGGTCCTTTTACCGGCTGTTTTTCCCGGAATATTTATTCCGGCTAACTGGAACCTTAAACATGAGATTCTGCTTAATTTATTAAGCTGGTTGCTTCTGTCAGTGGCCATTACATTTTATGCATATTATGTTGGCCATGTTGAACTCTCAATCCCGGTACTCTTCAGGATCCTGCTATTGAGTCTCGGTTCTGTCATTATTCTTATTGTAGTGAATCAGCATCGGGCATTAAGAAAATATCTTAAAATTGCGATCGACCTGAACAAAAGAATAAATAGGGATGAAGTGGGAAATAAGGAAACAGAGATTGAATTGATATCGGAAAACAAGTCTGAAATGCTAAAAATATCCCTTAACCAATTATTATTCATACGTTCTGCAAATAACTACATTGAAGTTGTTTGGAAGAAGGAAGACAGGGTCAAAAAAATGTTATTACGCAAAACTTTGAAAAATATCGAGACTGAAATCTCCCAATACAAAAACATTGTTCGTTGTCACAGGTCGTGCCTGGTAAATATTAATCATGTTCAAAAATTAACGGGTACTATCCATGATCTTAGTCTCAAACTTAAATATTTTGATGAAGAGTTACCGGTATCAAGGCAATATGCTCTTAAGCTAAGGGAAACATTGAAAAACCTGACTGATTAGAAATTCCCACCTGACGATATTATTAATGGTGCTTCAGGATAATGTGTATTTATCCTGGAATATTGTGCAGAAGGCACGCCTTTGGCGGAATATTGGAAGGTTGGAATAATGGAATATAACCCTCTGTTAATATTTTTTCTTTCCATTTTTCCGCGGTTCCACCTGACACTTATTCATTTTCCGGATGAACCTATTATTATTACTTTTATAAGGAATGGAACATCGTTTCTTTTCCGTTCCCCCTATTCATAACTGATTATGAGGTAGACACCATTTATCCCTGGTCAATACCATTCACAACAAAGACCCATCAGTTTATCACAAAAATTGTTGATCAATCCCTTATTTTTTCTACTTTCTGAACAACCAGTTATTTTGCAACCGAAAAGGTACTTAAGTGCTTTAATTCCATTACAATCATGAAACACTCATCCTGCCAGGGCTTGACAAAAGAAGATGAGCAAATTTTATGATGGTTCCATGGAAATAGAAATGATAAGTTAAAAATAAAGAACATATGAAAATATTAATGGTTTATCCAAAATATCCTAAAACATTCTGGAGTTTTCATTTTGCAATGAAATTCATTGCAAAGAAAGCGTCAAATCCTCCCCTTGGTCTCCTTACTGTAGCTTCAATTTTACCTGCAGAATGGGAAAAGAAGTTGGTTGACCTCAACGTAAGCTCACTAAGTGATAAAGATATTCAATGGGCCGATTATATTTTTATTAGCGCCATGTTAATCCAGCAAGCTTCTGTACTTGAGGTAATAAAAAG
>JAUWMO010000388.1 GCA_030613125.1 Bacteroidota bacterium
AACATATATTCTCCTGCTAATATATTTAAAATAAGCATAAATCTGAAGTAAATACGGAATCTATATAATGTACCTTAATGAGTTAATATACAGATATTTCCATACAATACACAGAAAATAAAAATCATTTCTTTCGAAATCGCGGGAACCACATTGGCACTTCCTGCATGTACAATTTATACTCATCTCCAAAGCGCTCAAGCAGCAGCTTCTCTTCGTAACGTGAGATGTAATGCAGGAAGACAATTGCAAAAATCCATATTGCAGCGGCAACCAATGATATATTAAGCATCAGAAGACCAAAATATAATAGTATTTCACTCAGGTATACCGGATGCCTTACAACATTGAATACACCTTCTCTTATAACACCAGGTTTCTCCCTTACCTTGCCGAATACAATAGAGAGACCTGTTCCGGCGAGATAACCCGAAACCACCAACATAACTACTCCAACAAGTATTCTTGCGGCAGGCGGTACTAACTGGTTAAGGAAAGTGGTGTACCTGAAAAAGAATGTATCTGCTATCCATGTTGCCGCAAACAAGCAGGCGAACACTATCTGACCGGCATCGCCAAGAGTATGCTCACCGGTAAGATCTTCACGCTGTTGTTGTGATTGTTTTTTCATATTCAGGAAAATATTTGCTAATGACTGAAAGCTCAAACGTTCGAAAAATACTTGTATTAGGTTCCCGTTCGAGGAGAAATTCAAAGGATCTTTCTACCAGCAATTCCGGTGTTACTTTGTTATTTGTCAGCTTTTCATAATAAGCTTGTGGTACTGTAACTTTATGAATTGTTGTGACTTTTGAGGTTACAATTACTTCAAAAGTTTTGTTACTAATTTGCTTAACTGTAATCATAATTTAGTCAGAAAGGTAATATTCAACAGTAGATACGACTCTGATCTTTTTTATATAATGTGTAGAACGGTCACGGTTCATAATTGAGAATTGTCCCTGCCTGGCTTTTTTTATTTTCCCAAGTTTGCTGTTTGAATCTTTTGCAAATTTTTGTGCCACTATTCTGGCATTTTTAGTAGCTTCCTCAATCATTTCCGGTTTTATATTATTTAATCCGGTAAATAGAAATTCTGTCTTATTTTCATAATCCTGGCCTGTGATAGCAATTCCCTGTTTTCCGAGATCAACAATTTTTTTCATGGCATTCCTTACTTCTTCAACCTTTTTTGAGTAGACTGTTATAGTTACAGAGGAGGTAAATCTGTATTTTATTGCAGAAGCATTTCCATAGCTCTGAGCTTGCCGGTCTAATATAGCTGGCTGGGATACTGATATTTCAGAGTCAGAAAATCCATATTTTTTTAGGAATTTAACTGCCAAGTCTGATTTTCTCTGTATTTCTGAGTACAATTGATTCAGATCATTGTTTGCTTCATTAAATCTGATGGGCCAGATAGCGATATCAGCCTGGACCTCCCGTTCAGACAGCCCTTTTACCGTAACAGTTCTTTCCAGTTCTTTCACTTTAAGGGCTCCGTTTGATAACAGAAATCCAAGTGCTACAAATCCGATACACAATAAAACCCCAAGTGTGGCAGCTTCTAATATTCTATTATTTGTACTCATGTTTTATTTATTTAGGATTGCTCATGAGTTGTATGAACATTGCCACTAATTTACAGGATTTTAATCATGATTCAAAATTGCACTGATTCGCTAGCGAAATCACACTATGTATCTGCCTAAACCGCTCTTTTATTGTACTAGTAATCACATTCCCGGGTCTGCTATTTGCATAATGTGCTATGGATATGATTTAATTATAATAACTTATTTCAGGCCTGTTTATATTTTAATAGATTATACTTATCAGCCAGTTCAATTCTTTTTTCGTTTGTAAGTGATTTCATGTATGCTTTCCATCCGGGACACCAGTTAATATGCCATCTCCATATTCTGCCAGTAAATGATTTGGGCTTATTATCATATTTAGCCCTGAATCCGCAATTTTCACAATTTTGATCAGCCATAATTAATCCTTATTATTTAAGAAGCATACATTTTCTTGTCTGGGTATATGTTTCAGATTGAATCCTGTAAAAATAAATACCGGAAGCAACAGATTGCTCATCGTTATCAGTACCATCCCAAATTAATAAATGATGTCCGGCAGGCCATTTTTGTTTCTTAGATAACGATTTGATCAGTTCCCCGTTAAGATTATAAATATTTAATGAAACCGTTGATGCTTGTGGTAATTCAAACTGAATAGTAGTTTGCGATTTGAAAGGATTGGGGTAATTGGAAAGGATGAATTTAGCAGGATTTGGGTCACCTGTTACTGCCTCCTCTTCAATGCCAACGTGTTCTTCATAAGTATCAGTATATTTCCAATTATTAACCCATGAATCAGTATCCCACCATTCCCATAATTCCTCAGTAAGATTCCCATTGGTATCATAGTCATAAGTGCCCTTTTCAGAATTAACCCAGGAATCAGTATCCCACCATTCCCATAATTCTCCGGTTAAATTTCCGTTGCCATCATAAGTATAAGTACCCTTCTCAGAATTGCCCCATGAGTCAGTATCCCACACTTCCCATAATT
>JAUWMO010000002.1 GCA_030613125.1 Bacteroidota bacterium
AATAAGGAAATGCAGATTGATTTTCGCAATATTTTGTGTGCCGAACTACCTTGATATCGGCTTATTGCCGGAAATCAGCACATTTTGTTGCAATCCGCCAAAATTCATGGTGAAACCTCCATGTATAAAAGTACACAAAAGATGATAATTAAAATATGGAGGTTTAGCTTCGCTGAGCCCTGCGGGGTTCATGGGGCCATTTACATAGAAGTTAACTTAACACACTTGGTTAAATGTCTGTATTGCAGTTAAATAAAAATTTTAACTACATGAAACATATTCCCAATACCATTACTGCTCTTGGTCTTTTATGCGGATTTTTGTCTATCTTATCCACATTAACCGGAGATATAACTATTGCTGCCTATTTAGTTTTTATTGCTGCTATTTTTGATTTTTTTGATGGATTTGCAGCACGTCTCCTGAATGCATGGTCTGAGCTTGGAAAACAACTTGACTCTTTGTCAGACCTGATCAGTTTTGGTCTTGCCCCATCCCTCATTTTATTTCATGAAATTGCTGATACTTACCGATTTACATTAACGAATATTGATCTCAGTTATTTGACGCCAGGTCAGGTATTGACTCTGCTCTCACCAACTCTGGTTGTAATTGCTTCAGCCTTTCGACTTGCAAAATTTAATATTGACACTAAACAGGATATCCAGTTCATTGGGCTTCCAACACCCGCTTCAGGCTTGTTCTTTGCCTCGCTGCCCCTTGTCAGAAACTCAGGGATCTCAGAATTTGTCGATAAACTACTGAATCAGCCTCTTGTTTTAACGGGAATCACAATGGTTTTAGCTTATCTCCTGGTTTCAAAGTTTCCGATGTTCTCAATGAAAATAGAACATTTAAAAGACAAGAATAATATACCGGTATATACTTTAATAACTATTTCTTTAATATTGTTAATCCTGTTTTCGTTAAAAGCAGTTTTTGTTATTATTATTTTATATATTTTTATGTCGTTAGTTATATTTACACTTCCGAAAAAAAACATTGAATCATGAAGTTTACTGCTGAGATAAATGTTATGCCACTTAAGGTATTACTTGACCCCCAGGGAAAAGCTGTTACAAATAGTATGAAAAACATTGGATTTAATGAAATTAACAATGTACGGGTAGGAAAACATATTACCCTCGAGATTGAAGCAAACAGTAAAGAAAAAGCAATGGAAAGGGTAAATGAAGCATGTAATAAATTACTTGCCAACCCCATAATGGAAGGCTATGAATACGTCATCAAAAAAACAGAAAAATAAATATTAGATACCCGTTAATATTTGTCCCACATTCGTACCCCATCTGCAAGCCCTCCTTCGTCTTAGGTTATTCGTCACATTCTATGACTCATAAGTTTATCACTCCTGCGTTACTCAAACGGTCTGTGGACAAAGAAGGCTAAGGATAAGTTGATGAATATCCTTTAATTCAGTGAACGTTTAGACCAGCTTGTGGGAAAGCCTGCCAGTAGCTGTTCGAGGCAGTGCTTCCCTGCCGTTTACAGGGCCACACACTTTACAATCTACCCGGCAACCTATATATAACCCCTGAAATCACAACCATTGTAATTATCTGTATATCTGTGCTTTACTGAAGCTGTAATAAGAAAATACGTATTTTAATATGTATTATAATACTTATTTATTCGATCTGCTCGGTTATTTTTTTCACTAATTTGAATTTATAGAAAAACTCTCTTGCAAAGACTCTGAGAACAGTATACCCTGGTATTGCCAGTATCATGCCCCTAATACCTGCGAGACTTCCTGCAATCAGTATAACCAGGAAAACCTCCAAAGGATGTGCTTTTACGGAAGTACCATAGATCAATGGTTGAAAGAGTACATTATCAATGACCTGGACTGCAGCAAAAACTAAAGCCATATATCCAAGTAAAGGAAGCAATTCCTGATAAAACTCAAGATTCAGATTGTTCGCTATACCGAGTAATAATCCAATCGATGCACCTATTATTGGGCCTATATATGGTATGACATTCATAATACCAGTAATTAAACCAATTACAGCAGCAAATTGGAATTTTAAACCAACTATTGTTAATCCGATAGTGTTTAAAATTGTTATTCCGGTTATCTGTAAAAGTATACCAATGAAATAACGTGTAAGTAATTTTTTTGTTGATTTCAGAAAGCTTCCAAATCTTTCCTCATACCTGGTGGGTACAAACAACATGATACCATCTGCAAACAATGTTTCATCTTTTAAGAAAAAGAAGGTGATAAAGGAAATTGAAAAAAAAGCTACAAATAAATTCCCCACCACACCAAGGGTGCCTCCAACTGCACTGGATATCACAGAAAGATTTAAAACAGATGCAAGTTTATGTTCAATATATTGTTCTAATGAGACTCCTTCTTCATTGCCATTGGGGTTTAATCTGAGAAAAAGTTTCTCTATTTGATCCCATGGGCCTTCCAGGCTGTCTTTAACTGCATCAATATTAATATGGGAAAGCTCCTGTGCCTGATTAATAATAATCGGAATAAAAACTAAAAAAAAACTTAATAAAATAGTCCAGAGAAAAACAAGAGTTATAGCAGCATTTAAAGCCATGGGGAAATGGATCTTCCTTATCTTCAATCCACTTAAGAAATCAACAACTGGCCTTCCAATAAGAGAAAATACAGCTGCTACAAGGATATAAGCTACAATATTCTTAAAATACCATAATGCAAAAGCAGTAATTATTACAGCAAGGCCAGCCAGAATATATCGCAGATTTCCTTTCATTTAAGAACTTAGTTGTTTAAAAATAATCATTTTATTCAGTATTCTCCAAAACAAAACTGGCGAAACGTCGCCCAAACTCCCTTAATTCCCCGGATTTCCCTTCAGAGGGATAAAATTTATATAATGCTCTAAAATCGAAAAGCTTCAGTTTTAATTCTTTAAGGTTTCCTGCAATAATTTCAAAAGCTTCCCCGCTCCACCCGAAAGAACCAAATACTGCAGCTGGCTTACCCTTGTCCCTGACCGGATTTATTACAGAAAATAATTTATATACAGGTAATAAGGTATTTTGATTAATTGTTGGAGAGCCGACAATCAGGGCAGCACTCTGCATTATTTTAGTATCCATTGCACCCAAAGTAGTAAACTCAATATCCATCAGTTCAGTTTCAATTGAACCTACCTGCAAAATGCCTTCCTCAATAGCCTTTGCCATCTCTTTCGTATATCCATATGCAGAAACATAAGCTATCAGAACTCTTGGAATATCACTATGTATTTTTTTAAGATATTCGACAGCCAGTTGCTCTGAAATATCTACATATTTTTTCCAGTCAGATCTTAATATTGGACCATGCCCCGGACATATAGTTTTAATTTCAAGAGTTTTTACCTTATCAATGGCTTTTACCATAAACTTGCTGTATGGTTTTAGTATTACATTAAAATAGTATTTGAATGCTTTTTCAAAATCACCAACCTTATCATCAAACATATCCTCATGGCAATAATGACATCCAAAGGAGTCACAGGTAAAAAGCAGTTTTTCTTCAACTAAATAAGTATAAATCGTGTCAGGCCAGTGCAAATTTGGAGCAGCAATAAACCTCAGGGTCATATTCCCCAGATCAAGTTCATCACCGTCTTTAACCTGCTTAAACAGAAATGGTTCGTCAATAATGTCCTTCAAATATCTGATTGCATTACCACTTCCGACAACAATTGCATCAGGAGCAATTTTTAGTAAGTGCTTAAGATTTCCTGAATGGTCAGGTTCTGTATGATTTAGAATAATATATTTAATTTCAGCTGGATCAGTTACTGATCTTACTTTTTCAAGAAAAGATTCTTTGAACTTTTCTTTAGAAGTATCAATTATTGTTTTCTTCCTGGCATCAATAAAATATGAATTATAGGTAGTTCCATAATCTGTTTTCATAACTATATCAAAAGAAACTATGTCATAGTCTAAAACCCCAATCCATTTCACATTTTGAGAGATTTCTAAAATTCCGTTATTTTTCATCTGTTTAAGAATTTATAATAATCCGAAAAAATACAAATAAAAAAAGGAACCACAAAGGCTCCTTCCTTTATAACTTATGTAGCAGTGATTTTTTATATAGAAATATTTTTTATCAGTTATAATTATTATTCAAAACTTGCTATTACAGTTTTATTTCCTTTAACCTTCTGATCAAGTCCAACATTTAGTTTTACATTAAGTGGCAGGAATATATCAACTCTTGATCCGAACTTAATAAAACCTAGTTCATCTCCTTGTTGTACTTCATTCCCGGGTTTCAGGTAAGTAACTATTCTTCTTGCAACTGCACCTGCAATTTGTCTGATCAAAATCGGTGTTCCATTGGTATGTTTTATTACAATTGAAGTCCTTTCATTTTCTTTTGAAGATTTCGGGTGCCAGGCAACCCAATAATTCCCCGGTTCATGTTTCGTATATTCAACAGTTCCTGAAATAGAACAAAAGTTCATATGAATATTTAAGGGTGACATGAATATGGAAACCTGAAGTCTGCTATCATGAAAATATAATTCCTCCAAAACCTCTTCAATTGCGACAATAGAACCGTCTGCCGGTGCGAGAATGTGATTACTATTAAATTCAACTGATCTTTTTGGTTTCCGGAAGAATAATATAACAAACAGAAAAAAAAATGCACTCCCCCCGGAAATCAAATAAAATAACCATCCTTTAAAATGATGGAAAGGAATAAAAACAATGTTGACCACTATAAGGGCAAGCAAAAATAAAACTATTATACGATATCCTTCGCGATGAATTGTCATACTTGTCAGGTTGTAACAAAAATACAGATTTTCATAAAACTAACTGAAGATACATAAATACTATTGGTGCAGATAATAAAACTCCGTCAAACCGGTCAAGAAGGCCACCATGCCCTGGTAGCAGGTTGCCTGAATCTTTTAGGCCCAGATATCTTTTCAACATAGATTCAAACAGATCTCCCAGTGTTCCGAAAACAATAATTATTACTGCCACTATTAACCAGTCTATTAAACCTAAAACCGGGAAGTATTTTGAAAGAAGAAAACCGGTAATAACTGCAAAAAAAATACCTCCAAGCAGACCCTCCCATGATTTCTTGGGGGATATTCTTTTAAATAATTTATGTTTGCCAAAAGGAACCCCAATAACATATGCCCCTGTATCATTGATCCAGTGTAGAAAGAAGAATCCCAGCAGGATCTGATAAAAATATTCTACTTTAAAATGGGGTTGAAATAAAAAGTTTACAACATCATTTTCATTACCAGAGCCAATATTCAGTTCTTCAGTTTGGTAAAAAGCCATATAGTTTAACAAAGCAAAAGGAACAGATATATATATAAGACCGAGTAAAGTAAAAGCAATATTGTGAATCGGTCTGTTTTCCCTAAACACCAACTCACTAATAAAAACGAAACTAATAAGCGGCAAAAATAAAACAACAAACCGGGTCGGTATAAATCCGACGGCATTTAAAAAACTAAAAACATAGAAAAGGACAGCAACTGAAATTCCATAAATCATTTGAGGATGGATCTTTGCCCTGCTCAGCATATTATAGAACTCATAAAGAGTCCCAATAAGGATAAGAAGAAATAAAGTCACATAACTTATACTACTGAGAATAATAGCACCTGTAATCATGACAATGATCAGGATACCTGTTGCAGTTCTTTTAACTAAATTACTCAATATTTTATCTTCTTAATCAGGTTATATTAGCTAAAAACAATCGCAAATATATTATTTTTGTTAATAATCTGACAAAGGATTTCAAAAAGATATGTTTGTTAGCAGATAAATATGGGTACCCGGTTTGGCTCCTTATCCGGGATTTTATTCAGTTCCGGTTACTCTTTATTAATAGGCTTGTTCTCAATTTTTCCAGATTTTTCTTTCGCTGTGGTTAATGGCCTTCTGGAGTTTATATTAGATTTCCTGGTTTTAGATGGTTCATCTGTTTTTCCATATTTTCTTTTACCAAAAACTCTTTCAAGGTCTTCACTAAAAATCACCTCTTTTTCAATTAACAAGTTAGCAAGTTCTTCAAGGCCTTTTTTATGTTTAATTAAAATCTTTTTAGCTCGTTCAAAAGTATAATCAACAATTTTCTTTGCTTCTTCATCAATGATCTCGGCAGTCCTCTCAGAATAAGGCTTATTAAAACTATATTCTGACTGACCTGTTGAATCATAATAACTCATATTACCTATCTTAGAACTCATTCCAAAATAAGTTACCATTGCATATGCCTGTTTAGTAACTTTTTCAAGATCATTCAGGGCACCTGTTGAGATCTTGCCAAAACTAATCTCCTCTGATGCCCTGCCACCAAGAGCCGCACACAATTCATCATTAAGTTGTTCGGTAGTTGTAATTTGTCTTTCCTCCGGAAGATACCAGGCTGCACCAAGGGATTTTCCTCTGGGGACAATTGTAACCTTTACCAGAGGATTGGCATGTTCAAGCAACCAACTCACCGTAGCATGACCTGCTTCATGAAATGCAATAGTTCTTTTTTCCTGAGGAGTAATAATTTTATTTTTCCTTTCAAGGCCACCAACGATCCGGTCAACGGCATCAAGAAAGTCTTGTTTCTGAACCTTTTTCTTATTTTTTCTTGCAGCAATCAATGCAGCCTCATTACACATATTAGCAATATCAGCTCCTGAAAATCCAGGTGTTTGTCTGGCCAGAAAGCTAATTTCAAGGTTTTTTTCAATTTTCAAAGGTTTTATGTGAACCATAAATATCTCTTTTCTTTCATTAAGATCAGGTAGTTCAACGTGGATCTGACGGTCAAACCTTCCAGCCCGCAGCAATGCCTTATCAAGTACATCCGCCCTGTTAGTAGCCGCTAATATTATGACTCCTACATTACTGGCAAATCCGTCCATTTCTGTCAACAACTGGTTCAATGTGTTTTCCCTTTCATCATTTGCTCCAAAATTCGGATTTCTTCCCCTTGCCCTTCCAACAGCATCGATTTCATCAATAAAGACAATACAAGGAGCCTTTTCTTTTGCTTGTTTAAAAAGATCCCTAACCCGTGATGCACCAACTCCTACAAACATTTCTACAAAATCGGAACCTGAAATACTGAAAAAAGGCACATTGGCCTCACCGGCAACTGCTTTAGCAAGCAATGTTTTACCGGTACCAGGAGGACCTATCAATAATGCTCCTTTTGGGATTTTCCCTCCCAGTTCCGTGTATTTTTTTGGATTTTTTAAGAAATCAACGATTTCCCTGATTTCCACTTTAGCTTCTTCCAATCCTGCAACATCCTTAAAATCAACTTTAACATCAGTAGTATCTTTATCAAATACTCTAGCCTTGGATTTCCCGATATTGAAGATATTGCTTGCTCCACCTCCTCCAGCACCGCCACTCATTCTTCTGAAAATAAATAACCAAATAACCACAAGGATAATTAAGGGCAATAACCAGTTCAGTAAATCTCCAAACAAATTCTTTTTCGTCTCATAAGACACACCTATCCTCTCCTCTTCAGAATAATTAAATTTTTTCTGTACACTATTCAATTTATCTTCAAAAGATTCAATTGAACCGATATTAAAATAACATTGAGGTGATGATTCCGACCATGAATTCAGACCTTTTGGTTTAAGGTCATCATATTGACCTGAATTCCAGCTATCGCGTTTCAGGTAAACCTGGGCAATTTCTTTATTAATGACTACTATTCTTTCAACATGGTGCTTACTGACCATTTCTCTTTCAAACCTCAGCCAATCTATTTTTTTTGAACCCGACCCTGAGAATACAATGTTCATTAAGATAAATGCCAGAGCAAGGATACCATAAATCCAATAAATACTGAACTTAGGGCCTTTCCCTTTATCTTTTCCATCTTTGTTCCCCAGTAATGGATTAAAATTATATTTTTTCTTTTTGTCCATAGTTTGTAAATCTTGTCTCTACTCTTCTTCCTCAATTACTTCTGATTTTGCATCAGCCCATAGTTCTTCAAGATTATAAAGTAAACGGTAATGTTCAAGAAAAATATGAACAACAACATCACTATAATCCAATAAGATCCAAGTTGCATTTTTAAATCCTTCTTTGTGAAAAAGTTTCTCGTCACTTTTTTCCCTTACAACCTCTTCCACTGAACCTCCGATAGCTGAGGTTTGAGTGGTTGATTCGCCATGACATATAACAAAATAATTACAAATTGAATTTTCTAATCCTGATAAATCAAGCACTATAATCCTTCTCCCTTTCTTTTTTAATATTCCCTCAATTACTAACTCTACAAGGCGATCGGTCTGCAAATCATTCTTACCTTTCATTCAAAAACTTTTACATACAAAAGTAATGAAATAATATGATCGGTAAAAATTAGTATTTTTATATATTGGATCAGATATATTACAAGAAGAGTGCCATTATTAAATATTGTTTAATTTAAGTGGGATTAAATTGAATCCATACTCAATAAACACAGACTCTGTTTTAATCGGCAGTAATATTATTCAGTTAGAGGAAACTACTTCGACCAATGACGTTGCAGAAGCCATTATGAGTAATGAACCTGTGGCTGATGGAACTCTCATCTGGGCTCATTATCAAACCTTTGGAAGAGGTGAGGGAGGAAATACCTGGGAAAGTAAGGCTGGAAAAAACCTTACAATTAGTATCATTTTAAGACCAGAATTCCTTGAGCCCAGACATCAATTTTATATTTCCAAGATTATTGCACTTGGGATTAAAGACTTTATTAACCTTTTTTCAGATGGTGTGACAATCAAATGGCCTAATGACATTTATGTAAAAAATGACAAAATTTCAGGTATTTTAATTGAAAACTCAATTCTTGGAGATCAGTATAGTTATTGTGTCGTCGGCATTGGTATCAACATAAATCAGAGACGGTTTTCTTCAAACCTGATCAATCCAACCTCACTTTCACTTATTACAAATCATAGTTTTGTACTTAAAGAGTGCCTGTTTTTACTGATTAGCCTTTTAGATAATCGTTATATTACTTTAAAAGAAAAAAAGTTTGACCAGATTGATAGAGATTATAATAATAATTTATACCGTTACAGAGAAATACATTCTTATGAAACGCCTGATGGAATCATCCAGGCTGAGATCATTGGGGTAAAAAAAACAGGAGAAATAATGTTATCTGTAATTGATAATAAAATAAGATCTTTTGGATTTAAAGAAGTTAGTTACCTTTAAGTCTGATGATCAAAAGAAAAATTTTCCATATAGTTGACCACTATTTCGAGAAAACTATTCATGGGTTTTGAAGCTGCCATTTTAAGCATTGGATTAAGATCTGCTTTCATTGTTATTTTTACACGAGTGTCGTTTTCTGATACTTTTTTAAGTTGAATCCATAAAAAGAACTCAACATTAGCCAGCCCATTTCCTGTGATCTTGATTAAATCATATGGTTCTTTTTCAACCATTTTTAGTCCAACATCACCCACTCCGCTCACTTTAAAAGAACATGATTCCGGATCAGATTTCCATTCATTTACTTTATCTTCCGGGATAATGTGTTTAAAATTGTTAAAATCTGATAAGAAATTATACACTTTCTCCTGAGGTGACTGAATTTTTCCAATCCTGCTTTCAAATTTTGTCATATTCTCATTTTAAATGATAAAATAATTTATGGAGTCCAATTGGCCGGATCGTTTCTCCATTTTTTTAAGGTATCAAGGTGATCATTTGAAACAAATCCTTTTTTTGTAGCAATTTCAATCAATGCCGGATAATTACTTAATGTTGTAAGTTCACAACTATTTTCTTTGAAATTCTTTATAGCCAGTGGAAACTCATAAGAGAAAATCGCAACCATTCCAAGCACTTCACTTTTTATTTCCCGCAAGGCGGCAACTGCATTCAAACTACTGTTACCAGTTGAAATAAGATCTTCTACTACTACTACTTTTTGACCTGAACGAATAACCCCTTCAATCTGATTACCCATTCCATGGCTTTTTGGTTTTGAACGGATATAAACGAAAGGCAGATTTAGTCTGTCAGCAATAAGGGCACCAATGGCAATAGCTCCTGTTGCCACACCGGCAATCACCTCTACATCGGGATATCTGGTTTTGATTATTTGCAAGAATTCATCTAAAATGTAATTTCTAACTACAGGAAATGATAATGTCTTCCTGTTATCACAATAAATTGGAGACTTCCAACCCGATGCCCATGTAAAAGGGTTTGCAGGATCTAATTTAATTGACTTAATTTGTAACAAAAATTCAGATACTTTAATTACGTTTTGTTTCATGGTGCAAATGTATAAAGTTTTTTTTCAGGATCGTATTATTTATCTGACTGAAGATTTTTCCTCTTATTTTCACAATAACTACGGATTATTCTATAAGTTTTATGATCTTAAAGAACTTTCTGATTTACTAAAACTTTTTACAGTTATTACAAAGATTAAAAAACTCTATATATTTCATAAAGATTTGCAACAGCTTTTTACAGCATTTGCCAGCCTTTTTAAAAATATCGAAGCCGCAGGAGGATTATTAAGGAGCCCGGAAGGGAAGATACTGATTATCAGACGAAAAGGGAAATGGGATTTACCTAAAGGGACTCTTATGGATCATGAGTCCTCTGAAGCAGCTGCACTTAGAGAAGTTAGAGAAGAAACAGGGATTACCGAACTGGATTTAAAGTCACATATAATTAGTACTTTTCATATCTATCTTAAGGGATTTGAGCCGGTTCTTAAAAAAACCTACTGGTACAACATGATTACATCTTCCGAAGATGTACCTGAACCACAAACTGAAGAAGAAATAACTGAAGCTTTATGGCTTGATATTGAAGATATGCAAATGATACTCGGAAATACATATCTTTCAATTATTGATATCCTAAAAAGCGAGAAACTACTTCCTTTTTAGTCCTTTTCCCTAAGGACATTTTCAAAAAAACTATCAAAACCCTCAACTGGTGACAGAGCCGGTGAACTCAGAATAGTGCCATCCCTATCAAGAAAAAAGTAGGTTGGATATCCCCTCACATCATATTCATCCAATAACTTCTGTTGATGCCCGTAATGCAGGAAAACCCAGTTATAATTATACGCCCTTAAAATTGAAATCATCTGTTCAACAGATTCATCAACCGAGATAGTAATGATTACCAATTCATGTTTATATTTTTCAGAAAGTTCCCTGAGTAAAGGAAATTGAATCTGGCAGGCATAACTTCGAAACGAAGAAAAATTCAAATAAATATATTTCCCTGGAAAATCATCCAGAGTTCTTAAAACAATATTTGAATCATATAACTGAATATCAGGAGCATGATTTCCAATTCTTAATCTGTTCACCTTCCAGTATATGTTACCTGCAATTTTTCTGTGTTTTTCAATTAATGCATTTTCTTTAAGACTATCCAGAACAACAAGAAGGTTTTCCTGTGAAAACTCATTCTGATAAAATTCATCATAAACACCTTTTAAAATAGCCAATTCAACCAATGTATCATTATAAAAAAGATCCATATTAATTATTGTAGATCTCAGCTTGCTATAGCTTTTACCTACATTAATATCATATTTTATCTTTTCACCTTCTGGCAAAATTGAACAATAATATAAGAAACGGTTAAAAACCTGGCTGAACAGGTCAATGAAACCCGGATTATTATATTGTAATCTATTGGCAGGAAAACGCGAATAAAAATCTCTTTCTTTCTTCCCTGAAAATTTCATAAAACCAAGCATAGAAAGCTTATATGCTTTATAGTCCTGAAAATAAGAATGTTGGACATTAAGAAAAACACTGTCTGTATATCTTTTGAACTGTTTAAGTGTATTGATAGGTCTATTTGCATTAAGGTGCATTGCATAGTTATTAAAATAAGGCGTATATAGCAGGTCAAACTTCTGGATCAGATAATTTAAACCTGTTTTACCCCTATTTAAAACACCAAAATGGATTTCCTGTGGTTTGAAATAAGGATTTAAAATGTTTTCAGTTGTTTTAGGACTCTTTGGCGGTAAGGCTATCTCATAATCATTATTTGGCTCAACATACAAATAGCCAATGTATTTTCCAAGATCAGCATATATTTTGAGAATTGATTCACTCTTAAAATTAAATCTGAAATTCCCATCTGCATCCACTTTTAAAGCACCAATTTCCTGAGAGATACCTGTTACCAGATCGGGAAAATAATAAATTTCTATAGAGTCGTTTTTATAATCAGCAGCTGATCCATATATCGTAATGATACCGGAATAACCGATTATTGAAAAAAAATGGAGGAATAAAACTAGTAAAGTTAGGTAAAGTTTAATCTTTTTCCCGTGGAGTATCATTAATAATCCTGGTTTTAAGTTTGTCGTCTCCGGGAAGGAACTTACGTGCATCCCCGCCATGACGAAGGATATCTCTTACAATTGAGGAATTTACGGGAGTATGTTCAGGTGATGTTAAAAGAAAAACCGATTCAACCTCCGAGTCCATTGCCTTGTTAACCTGGGCAATTGCTCTTTCATATTCAAAATCAGCGGCTGTTCTTAGCCCACGTAATAGATACCCTGCCCCTACCGATCGGCAAAAATCAACTGTTAATCCATCATAATGCATGACTCTTACCGCAGAATCATGCTTAAATACTTCCTTTATCCAATCAACTCTTTTTTCCAATGAATAATATTCCTTCTTATTCGTATTAGAACCAATAGCAATAATTATTTCATCAAATATATGGAGTGCCCTTCGAACAATAGACTCATGACCAATGGTAAAAGGATCAAATGAACCTGGGAAAACCGCTATCCTTTTCATATTGAAAATTTCATAAAACCTTGCTTATGTTAACAAATCTGGTTGCAACCACACATAAAGCCAAGTAATTTTTAACAAAATTATAATTTTTTTGGATTTTTTACCTTTTGTTTCAGAAGAGCAATTTTCAGGACATCCATCACTTCTTCTACGAAATGAAAAGTAATACCTTTAATATAGATTTCCTTGATTTCATCAATATCTTTCTTGTTCTCCCCTGAAAGAATTATCTCTTTGATGTTAGCTCTTTTTGCGGCCAGTATTTTCTCTTTAATACCTCCCACAGGAAGAATTTTACCACGGAGGGTAATTTCCCCTGTCATAGCAAGAAGTTTTTTTATTTTTCGTTGTGTAAAAGCAGAAGCTATTGACGTAACCATTACAATTCCTGCAGAAGGTCCATCCTTAGGAATAGCTCCTTCGGGAACATGGACGTGGATATTCCAATTATCAAATAACTTCGGAGAAATATCAAGAAGGTTGGAATGCGCTTTCAAATATTCATGTGCAATTACGGCTGATTCCTTCATTACTTCCCCAAGATTTCCTGTTAGTGTTAACCTTCCCTTTCCTGAGCTTAAACTGGTTTCTACCATCAAAATCTGACCGCCAACAGGAGTCCAGGCCAAACCTGTTACCACTCCTGCAAATTCATTTCCTGCATAAATATCTTTATGGTAGTCAGGTTGACCCAGAATTTCACGAATGTCTTCAAGTCCTAATTTTGTATTAAATTCTATATCAAATGCAATCTTTTTAGCTATTGCCCTTATGATCTTTGCAATTTTCTTATCGAGTTCCCTGACACCAGATTCCCGTGTATAATCTTCAATAATTCGTTCAATTACTTTTTTCGGAAAAAGCAGATCTTTTCTCTTTAATCCATGCAGGTCTAATTGTTTTGGAATTAAATGCCTGCTTGCAATTTCATTTTTTTCCTCCACCAGATAACCGGTGATCTCTATCATCTCCATTCTGTCACGTAAAGCTGGATTTATACTATTCACTGTATTAGCTGTAGCAATAAATAAAACTCTTGACAAATCATAATCAATTTCCAAAAAATTGTCATGAAATGCACTGTTTTGCTCCGGATCCAGCACTTCTAAAAGAGCCGATGAGGGATCACCTCTGAAATCACTTCCAACCTTGTCAATCTCATCAAGTATAAAAACAGGATTTGAGGTTTTTGCCTTTTTAATATTTTGTATAATTCTTCCTGGCATCGCACCAACATATGTTTTTCTGTGCCCTCTGATTTCTGCCTCATCATGCATTCCTCCTAGTGACATTCGTACATAAAAACGTCCCAGGGCTTTAGCAACTGACTTCCCAAGTGAAGTTTTTCCAACACCGGGAGGCCCGTACAGACAAAGTATCGGTGATTTCATATCCCCTTTCAATTTCAAAACTGCAAGGTGTTCAAGAATTCTCTCCTTCACATTCTCCAAACCATAATGGTCTTTATCCAAAATTTTTTCTGCCCGTTTCAGATCAAAATTATCAGTTGAGTATTCGTCCCAAGGCAGATCAAGTATTACCTGCAGGTAATTCATTTGAACCGAATATTCTGCTACGGCCGGATTCATCCTTTGAAGTTTCTCTAACTCCCGTTCAAACATTTTTTTTACCTGATCATTCCACTTTTTCTCCTCCGCTTTTTTCTTTAATTCTTCAATTTCCTGCTCAAGTGGATTTCCTCCAAGTTCGTCCTGAATAGTCTTCATTTGTTGATGAAGCATATATTCACGTTGCTGCCGATCAAGTTCAAACTTGACTTTTGCCTGTATATCACTCTTTAGCTCAAGCATTTGTACCTCTCTGGTCAGAAACTCAAGGAGGCGGATACTTCTGTCCTTTAAACTGGATATTTCCAGCAGTATCTGTTTATCCTTAGCTTCCACGTCAGAATTTGCACAGATAAAATTTATCAGAAACTCAGAGCTTTCGATATTCTTTACTGCAAATGAGGCTTCCTGAGGGATACTGGATGATAATTTAATTATCTTCAGTGATATATCTTTAAGGGAATGCATTAAAGCCTCGAATTCCTGATCTTTCTTTTCAGGCTTCGCATCCTCCAATAATTGTACTTTCGCCCTGAAATATGGATCAGTTGTTAATATCTCCTTAACCTCAAATCGTCTTTTCCCCTGGATAATAACAGAGGTACTGCCATCCGGCATTTCAAGGATTTTAAGGATTTGTGCAACTGTACCAACCTTATTAAGATCCTCCTTTCCAGGATCATCCAATTCAGGGTCTTTTTGAGACAAAGTCCCTAAAATTCTGTCGCCTCCATATGACTCTTTTACCAGTGATAAAGATTTATTCCTTCCGACAGATATAGGTATTACAACTCCAGGAAATAATACTGTGTTTTTTAAAGGAAGGATAGGCAGTTCCTCAGGGATATTAACATTTTTAACATCTTCCTCGTTTTCTTCTGATATTAAAGAAATGAATTCCCCTTCTTCCTCCAGAGCAGACGCTACAAAAATACCTCCGAATTTTATTTTGTTTTTTCCATTCATACCCGATCCAAAACTAATCTTGTTATTAAGTAACACGATTCCTCTTATCTAATGTCACGAAAGAATTATGTTCATTGTAAAGAACTTGCCAGTAATTGATAAGTGCTGGTTTACGTTGTCATGTTCTAAGTCAAAGTGGCAGACACCTACATTGCTCCGGCAGGAAATATGATTAGCAATGAATATGCCAAATTAATAAAATTACATGTGATTTTACCTTAATAATATTTTCTTTTCAAATAAATGTACCTATACAATGACTGGTCACTCAAGTAAGACATTAGTTATCATCTGTTTTATAAATTAAGAAAAGCCCCGAAACCGAGGCTTTGAAAGTTTTTTCCTGAAAATTATTTTTTCTTCTTATCAATATGGTCTTTATAACGGCTCATAAATTTATCAACCCGGCCAGCAGTGTCAACCAATTTCATTTTTCCTGTATAGAATGGGTGGGAAGTGTTTGAGATTTCCAACTTAATCAGAGGAAATTCTTTCCCATCATCCATCTTAATAGTCTCTTTTGTAGAGGCAGTAGAGCGAGTCATAAAAACGTAACCGTTTGACATATCTTTAAAAACCACCATACGATAATTTTTCGGATGAATTCCTTTTTTCATGTGTTTAAAGCTTTATTTAAAGTTCTGAATGTTAATTAATTGTTGAATGCTGGTAGCTAAATCCTCAGGTACCTGTTACCTCACAAGTTAAATTATTTTTTATGGTGTTCGGTGAGCCCTCATCCTTAGAAGCATTGTATCTTTATACATGCCCTTTTGTTCTTGTACCTCTAAAATTAACCCACTTAAGGATGAGGGGTTCATGTGGTAAATAGTTTTTGTCTTCACTTATTGAATTGTTTTTTTTAAAAGCGCTGCGAATATAGTCATTTTTTGTGATTTTTATTTTCAATGAACACAACAAGATTTTATCATAATTTAGTAATAAATTAATTTTAAAATTTAGAGAAAATCAAGATTTTATTTTCGACCTTTGCGGTCACTATAAAAATAAAATTCAAATAATTTGTGTTCTGTAATATTTTGATTACAGGCATTTTAAAGCTAGCTTAAATGAGTTATCTTAAATTTGACAAGTCACAGTTGATTAATCTGGAATATTCTTTAAATAAGGAAATTTTACGGGCAAATCGTGCCGGATCTTACGCATGTACTACTGTAATTGGTTGTAATACACGAAAATATCATGGGCTTCTTGTATCTCCTGTTAACCGGTTTGGAGGAGAGAAGCATGTTTTACTCTCATCTCTTGATGAAACAATAGTGCAACATGGAAAAGAATTCCGGATTGGCATACATAAATACGAGGGAGATAATTATGAACCAAAAGGACATAAATATGTCCGTGATTTTGAGGCAGATGTGATACCAGAGGTTATAATCAGAGTGGGAGGAGTTGTGTTAAAAAAGGAAAAGATCCTGGTTGAAAGAGAAGAGCAGATATTGATCCGTTATACTCTTATTGATGCACATTCGAAAACCTGGTTGAAACTCAGACCTTTTCTGGCATTCAGAAATGTCCATGAATTAACTACAGCCAATTTGGATGCAAATACTCATGTAGTATATATACAGAACGGAATTAAAATGCGGTTGTACAAAGGATTTCCTTATTTACATATGCAGTTCTCAAAAAAGACAGATTTTATTCATGTGCCTGATTGGAATTACAACATTGAATATCTAAGAGAGATGGAAAGAGGATACGAATATAAAGAGGATCTGTTTATTCCGGGCTATTTTGAGTTATCTATTCGCAAAGGTGAAAGTGTTATTCTTTCAGCAAGTACAAAAGAAAATAACCCGGCAAACCTTAAGCGTAAATTTACAACGGAGATTAGAAAAAGAGTACCAAGAAACAGCTTCAGGAATTGTCTTGTAAATTCAGCTCAGCAATTCATTGTCAGAAGAAATAAAAGGACTGATGTAATAGCAGGATTTCCATGGTTTGGTTCCTGGGGCAGGGATACTTTTATTGCACTACCAGGTTTAACCCTGTCAATTGATGATACTCAGACATTTAAGGATGTTGTTAAAACCCAGTTGTTGAAAATGAAAGATGGTTTATTTCCGAATATGGGGAATGATGACTCACCTGCATTTAATTCAGTTGATGCACCCTTATGGTTTTTTTGGTCTCTGCAACAATATGTTTATTATCAATCATCAGCTGAAGGAGTATGGAAAGAATATGGAAAACCAATGAAGACGATCCTTTCAACCTACAGAAACGGAACGGGTTTCGGGATACGAATGGCTGACAATGGTCTGATTTGGGCAGGCGAAAAAGGAAAAGCTCTTACCTGGATGGACGCGGTGGTTAATGGTGTGCCTGTGACTCCACGGATGGGCTATAACGTAGAAATAAATGCACTCTGGTACAATGCAATATGTTTTGCTGTTGAATTAGCTGAAAAAGCCGGTGACAATAAGTTTGTAAAACAGTGGAAAAATCTTCCGGAAAGAGTTAGTAATTCTTTTACAGAAATTTTCTGGGATGAAGAAAAGGGTTATTTGGCAGATTATTCTGATGGAATAAAAACAGATTGGAGTGTTCGCCCTAATCAGGTTTTTGTATCTTCTCTTTTTTATAGTCCCGTAAAACCTGAAATACAAAAGGCTGTTTTGGAGACAGTGGAAAAAGAATTATTAACTCCACGTGGCCTGAGGACACTTTCACCTAAAAATCCTGATTATAAAGGGATATATTTTGGAAACCAGGAAGAAAGGGACAAAGCTTATCACCAGGGAACTGTTTGGCCGTGGTTACTGGGCCATTTTTGTGAGGGGTACTTAAAGGTACATAAGAAGTCGGGAATTGGAAAAATTAAGGCATTAATAGAAGGTTTTGAGGAAGAGATGAACCAGGATGGTGTCGGATCTATATCTGAGATTTATGATGGTGATCCACCTCATTCAGGCAAAGGAGCAATTTCTCAGGCATGGAGTGTGGCTGAACTATTAAGGATCATGCAAATACTTGAAAATTTATAAAATATTTTTTTCGGGTTATAAATTAAATAACATTTTATGAAGGCACTAATGTTTGGTTGGGAGTTTCCTCCTCATATTTCAGGAGGATTGGGGACAGCAAGTTATGGACTAACGCATGGATTAGCCAGCATTCCGGATATGGATATTATTTTTGTTGTACCTAAAGCATACGGTGATGAAGATCAATCACAGGTTCGTTTGATAGGAGCAGGAGATATATCAATAACAACCAGAGAGCTTGAATTCAAAGACTTAAAAAAGAAATTTGATTATCTGGAGGTAAATTCCAGGATTGTTCCTTATGTTGACCCGGAAGATTTCTGGAAAATGATAGAAAAAGAGTCATCAAAGAAAATTAAATTCGTTCAAACAAATTCAGAAGGAAAAATTTCTTTTACAGGAAAATACGGCGCAAATCTTTTTGAAGAGATCCATAATTATGCTTTAGTAGCTTCAATAATTGCAAAGGAAAATGATTTTGATATTATACATGCTCACGATTGGCTAACTTACCCATCGGGAATATCTGCAAAGGAAGTTTCAGGAAAGCCTCTAGTCATTCATGTTCATGCAACTGATTTTGACCGTAGCGGAGGTAATGTGAATCCTGATGTTTTTAAGATAGAGAAAATGGGGATGGAAGCAGCCGACAAAATAATTGCTGTGAGTAATCTGACACGAAAAACCATTATCGAAAAATATGGGATAAATCCCTCCAGGGTTATTACTGTTTATAATGCTGTTGAACCTTTGAAAATACAGGCTCAGGCAAACAATGAAAAAAGACTGTCAGATAAAACAGTTACATTTCTCGGGCGGATTACATTGCAAAAAGGACCAGAATATTTTATTGAAGCAGCAAATCTTGTATTAACAAGGATGTCAAATGTTAGGTTTGTTATGGCAGGAAGTGGTGATATGATGATTAAAATGATAAACCTTGCTGCAGCAAAGAAAATAATGGATAAATTTCATTTTACAGGTTTTCTGGAAGGGGAAGATGTATTTCGAATGCTAAATCTTAGTGATGTGTATATAATGCCATCTGTTTCTGAACCATTTGGAATTTCACCATTGGAAGCAATGCAGTCGAATGTGCCTGTAATAATTTCAAAACAATCTGGTGTTGCTGAAATTCTTACTCATGCAATAAAAATAAATTATTGGGATATTGAGGCCATGGCAGATGCAATATATGGTTTATTGAATTACTCAGGAGCGCATAAATTTTTTCAGAAGTTTGGCAAAGAAGAGGTAAATAATATGAAGTGGGAGAATGCAGCTCAAAAAGTAAGGGAAGTATATAATTCTGTTGTGGCTTGAATTATTATGAGAACTATGTTTAAAAATAAACAATATTATTAAATGAAGACATTGTGTTTGTATTTCCAGGTTCATCAACCTCTTCGTTTTAAGCGATACAGGTTTTTTAATATTGGTAACGACCATTATTACTATGATGATTATTCTAATGAATCTATTATCCAAAAAGTAGCAGAAAAATGTTATCTGCCAGCTAATAATATTTTGCTTGAACTCTTGAAAAAATATAAAGGCCAATTTAAGATTGCATTTTCTGTTTCCGGAGTGGCCCTTGACCAATTTGAGACATACGTGCCAGAGGTTATTCATTCTTTTCAAAAACTTGCTAAAACTGGTTATGTTGAGTTTTTAGCAGAAACTAATGCACATTCACTTGTTTCTTTGTCTGACAAAGAAGAATTTATGCAGCAGGTTAAATTACATGAAGAAAAAATTCAGAAGTATTTCAACAAAACTCCTTCTGTATTTAGAAATACGGAATTGATATATTCTGATGAAATAGGTGAAATAGTGGCAGAAATGGGGTATGATGGAATGCTTACTGAAGGAGCAAAACATATTCTTGGTTGGAAAAGTCCGAATTTTATTTATTGCAATGCTATAAATCCAAAATTAAAATTATTACTGAAGAATTTTAAATTGAGTGATGATATAGCATTCAGATTTTCAAATCAAAGCTGGGAGGAATGGCCGTTAACAGTCGAAAAATTTATAAGCTGGATTCAAAACATGCCTCAGAAGGAGGAGATAATTAATCTTTTTATGGATTATGAAACATTTGGTGAACATCAATGGGCAGATACCGGAATATTTGAATTCTTAAAGGCCTTACCTGGTTTCGCTCTTCAACAAAATTTTCAGTTTGGGACTCCTTCAGAAGTAATAAAGAACCATCAACCTGTTTCAGCCATTCATGTACCATATCCTATTTCATGGGCTGATGAAGAGCGCGATCTGACTGCCTGGTTGGGGAATGCCATGCAAAATGAAGCATTTGAAAAGTTATATGAATTGTCAGAGAAAATAAAACTTTGTAAAGATGAGAATCTTTTAAAAGACTGGGAATACCTTCAAACAAGTGACCATCTGTATTATATGTGCACAAAATTTTTCTCCGACGGTGAAGTCCATTCGTATTTTAATCCTTATGAATCCCCTTATGACGCATTTATTAATTATATGAATGTTTTAAGTGATTTTTCAATCCGGCTTGATGCTGCCATTCCGGAAACTGAAAGGGACAAGAAAGTTGCTTTCCTGTCGAGTAAAGTTAAGGAACAAGAAGCCCTGATAAAAAAATATAAAGAAGAAATAGAGTTAATCAAAAAACAAAAACCCAAACCAAAAAGAAAAACATCATCAATCAGTAAAAAACCTGCAACCCGGAATCAGAAGTTAAGTAGTTCAATTAAATGAATATGAACAATAATAATAAACCATCCTGTCTGTTTGAAGTAAGCTGGGAAGTTTGTAATAAGGTAGGAGGCATATATACAGTTGTTTCAACAAAAGTCTTATCAATTCAAAAGGAACTTGGGGAAAACTATTTTCTTATAGGTCCCGATGTTTGGAGGGATGAAGGAGAAAATCCTGAGTTTATTCCAACAGATGACAGATATAAAGCCTGGAAGGAACATGCAATGGACGAAGGGCTTTCTGTAAAAACAGGACACTGGAATATTGCAGGGAACCCACTGGTTATTCTTGTGGATTTTTACGGTCTTATCTCAAATAAAGACGAGATATTTAAGCAATTCTGGGAATTATATAAACTTGACTCTATTTCAGGACAATGGGATTATATTGAACCTGCCCTTTTTGGGTATGCAGCAGGAAAAGTTATTGAGAGTTTTGCAAACTTTCATTTTGGTTATCAGAATATGATCCTGTCACATTTTCACGAATGGATGACCGGGATGGGAGTATTGTACTTAAAGGAATTTGCTCCTCATATTGGTACGGTTTTCACCACTCATGCAACAGTTTTAGGCAGATCGTTAGCTGGTAATAATCGCCCGGTTTACAGCAAGTTAAAGGAGTTTAATCCAGGTCAGCTGGCCAGGGAATTTAATGTAGTCTCAAAACATTCACTTGAACAACTTGCTGCAAAATATGCAGATTCTTTTACCACTGTGAGCGAAATAACTGCTTTGGAATGTACCTGTCTTTTAGGAAAAAATATTGATTTGGTGACTCCTAATGGTTTCGATGATTCTTTTGTGCCTGACAGTAAAAATTTTGAACAAAAAAAAGCTGAAGCGAGAATAAAATTATTGGAGGTGGCAAACTCACTCCTGGGTATGGACCCCGGAAAGGATTCTTTATTAGTGGCCATTAGTGGTCGATATGAATTCAAGAATAAAGGAATAGACCTTTTTTTAGATTCATTGGTTGATCTGGATGGTTCAAAAAAATTGAAAAATAATATTATTGCTTACATTCTCATTCCTGCAAACCATTCCGGTCCGAGAAAAGATCTCGCTGAGTCATTAATTACTAATGAAAAAATAAAAAATTCATTTGATCCTTATCTGACTCATGGGATGCATGATCCTGAATATGATCCCATCTTAAAACGACTTCACGGGAACCATTTAAAGAATGAAAAGAATAATAAAATAAAAGTAATTTTTGTACCTGTTTACCTTAATGGGAATGATGGTATTTTCAATATGAGCTACTATGATCTTCTCATTGGTTTTGACCTGACCGTTTTTCCATCTTATTATGAACCATGGGGTTATACACCTCTGGAAAGTCTTGCTTTCAGTATCCCTACAATAACAACTACATTGGCAGGGTTTGGCATGTGGGTGAAAGAATCTGTTCAAAATCCTGAATATGGGATTAAGGTGCTTGAAAGAAACGACAATGATGATGATATTGTGGTTAAAAAAATTGTAGATCACCTTGAGGAGTTTGACAATCTGAATATAGATGAAAGAGTAGCTGCAAAAAAGAAAGCATTTGAAATTTCTCGTATTGCTCTATGGAATAATCTAATCAGTTATTATTTTGATGC
This sequence comes from Bacteroidota bacterium, assembly GCA_030613125.1. Lineage (GTDB taxonomy): Bacteria > Bacteroidota > Bacteroidia > Bacteroidales > VadinHA17 > JAUWMO01. Next base: position 22,712 of record JAUWMO010000002.1, read on the forward strand.
ATACTCAAATGCCCTTAATAAAACATTGGAAAGATACCGGAATGAAGATGTCGTAGCAGGTGTTAAAACTAGCCAATCCGAAATAATTAAATCAATTCCGGAATTTCCGAAGTGGGATACTCTTATAGTTGAACCCGATGTTCCGGAAAGGCTTTCTTTTTTAAATACTCTGTCGAAAAACCTATGGTGGACATGGAACTCCGATGCTGAAGAGCTATGGGAAAAAATTGATGCATCCCTGTGGGCGGAAACCAAACATAATCCAATATTATTGCTTGAAAGAATAAATTATAAAAAACTGCTTATTCTTGAAAAAAATGCCGGGTTCTTAAGCAGGGTGAAAGAAGTTTCAATCCGTTTTAATAAGTATTTAAAGGAACAGCCTGAAAACAACCAACCATTGGTGGCATATTTTTGCATGGAATATGGTTTGCATGACAGCTTAAAGATATTTTCAGGTGGGTTGGGTATCCTGGCCGGTGATTATCTTAAAGAGGCTAGCGATTCCAATAGCAATATTGTTGGTATCGGACTCTTATACCGATTCGGTTACTTTAAACAGGTCTTGTCATTACAGGGAGATCAGCAAGCTAGTTATGAGGCAGAACAATTTTTAAAAATACCGGTTGTGCCGGTTAAAAATGAAAATGGATCATGGAAAACAGTTAAAATCGTTTTGCATGGCAGAACACTTAAGATAAGGATTTGGAAAGTTAATGTCGGAAGAATACCTCTATTTCTCCTGGATACTGATTTTGAGGAAAACCAGGAAAAAGATCGGGTTATTACTCATCATCTTTATGGAGGTGATCTTGAAAACAGATTAAAACAGGAAATTGTGTTGGGCATTGGTGGAATAAGGGCATTGGAAGCCCTTGGAATTCACCCGGATGTTTATCATAGCAATGAAGGACATTCTGCTTTTATCGGGATTGAACGATTGAGCAGAATTGTTCAAAACAGCAACCTTAAATTTCAAGAGGCACTTGAAGTAGTAAGAGGATCAACCCTATTTACGACCCACACCCCGGTTCCGGCCGGACATGATGCCTTTCCGGAAGATCTGCTAAGAATGTATATGGCGCACTATCCTGAAAGACTAAAAATCTCATGGCAGGAGTTCTATCAATTAGGTAACAGCGGTAAAGGTGAAAAGTTCAATATGAGTTTTCTTGCTGCTCACCTTTCACAGGAGGTAAATGGGGTAAGCAAACTTCATGGTAAGGTAAGCAGGGAATTGTTTAGTGAATTATGGCCTGGATATCTTCCCGAAGAGTTGCATATTGGCCATGTAACAAATGGAGTGCATTTTCCGACCTGGGCGGCTACTGAATGGAAAAACTATTTTAATTCCGAATTTGAAAACAATTGGAGTTCTAACATTGAAAATAAAAGAATATGGACAAGAATAAATGAAATTGAAAATGTTCATCTCTGGAACATAAAAAAAAGCCTGAAGAAGAAACTTATTGACACGGTAAAAGAAAGATTGCATCAAAATTTGACAAAACGACATGAACGACCGAAAAACATCCTGGAAATAAGAGAGAAACTTAACAGTGAAATTCTTACAATCGGATTTGCACGAAGATTTGCAACATATAAAAGGGCACATTTATTATTTAAAGATTTGAACCGTTTAAATGAAATTGTAAATAATTCTGACAAGCCGGTTCAGTTTTTATTTGCTGGAAAAGCTCATCCTCATGATGGTGGAGGCCAGGACTTAATTAGAAAGATTATTGAAATTTCCAAGATGCCTGAATTCAGAGGTAAAATCCTGTTCCTTCAAAATTATGATATGGAATTGGCAAAACTGTTGGTGCAGGGAGTTGATGTTTGGCTAAATACACCAACACGTCCTTTGGAAGCATCGGGAACTAGTGGTGAAAAAGCTGTTATGAATGGAACTTTACATTTTAGTGTTTTAGATGGCTGGTGGATTGAGGGGTATAAACCTGAAGCAGGGTGGGCTTTAACAGGTAAAAGAACCTATGATAATCAGGAATTTCAGGATGAATTGGATGCAGAAATTATTATCAATATACTCGAATCAGAAATAATACCACTCTATTATGATCGTAATAATGACGGAATACCTGAAAACTGGATCTCTTATATGAAAAAATCATTCAGTCAGATTGCTCCTGATTTTACAATGAAAAGAATGCTCAAAGATTATTTTAATAAATATTATTCAAAATTGGCTGAAAGAAGCAAGTACCTGATACATAATCATTATTTCAAAACAAAATCATTAGTGTTGTGGAAAAAGCAAATGGTGAAAACGTGGGAAGATTTAGAGGTATTATCAATTGATTTATCCGGATTAAATGGAAAGGTATATCAGATTGGAAAAGAATATAAAGGAAATGTAATCCTTGACCTGAAAGGATTACCCCAAAACAGTATAGGACTGGAATTGGTTGTTACAGATACTGATAAGAATGGAAAAACAAACCTGGTTCATTCTCAGGAGTTTAATCTTGAAAAAACTGAAGGAAGCAAAGCGTATTATGAAATAAGGATCATTCCTACATCAACAGGAGTTTTCAATTATGGTTTGAGAATTTTCCCCAGGCATGATGATCTGCCTCATCGTCAGGATTTTAATCTGGTTAAATGGGCGTAATCAGGTAACTTTTTAATTTGAATTTAAAATCCACCTTCTTTGATGGTGGTTATGTTCTTTTTTTGTTATACATGGTAAAAATTATTGGATTATTGGAATATTGGAATATTGGATTGTTGTGCCAAAGGCACTCCTTCGGAGGAAATGGACCTCGTTCGAGTCTTTGAAAATAACAATTTTTCCTCCCGAAACCCGATAACTGTCGGGTTCAGGATTCCACTATTCCATTTTTCCATCATTCCTTGATCACTATTAATAAAGCGCCTAATGAGTACAATTCAAAGCCACCTTCTTAGAGGGTGGCTTTTTACTATTGTTTTTTACCTGATACGGGCTATCCAGCCTCCACCTTTTGCAAGATTAATTCTTAATTTGTCTTTATTTGTCACCTTTCCTTCTTCTTTCCTGTAATCGCTTGCAAACCGATTGGCATTTACTCCATCAAAGAAAGACACAATGGTGTGATCACCCGATTTCAGGAAAGAAAAATTTACTTCCAATACCCTTTCATTACTGTTGGTCATTGCTGCAACATACCATTCTTCTCCTTTTCTTCTGGCAATAAGGACATATTCTCCTATCTTCCCGTCCAGAACTTTTATCTCATCCCATGTCACCGGCACTTCAACGATAAATTCAGTGCATTCTTTATCTTTAAGATAGTTGGAAGGGCTATCTGCCAGCATTTGGAGCGGACTTTCATAAACAACATACATTGCAAGTTGATGTACACGGGTGCCCTGGCTCATCGGTCTGGAAAATACAGGCTTAAAATTTTCCTTTTGTGTATTCACCATTGCTCCCGGTGTATAATCCATAGGACCGGCCACCATTCTGATAAAAGGGATAATAAGATCGTGTTCCGGAGTAATTTCATCACTCCATTTATTCCATTCCAGTCCCATTACACCTTCCCTTGTAATTACATTCGGGTATGTACGGCGAAGTCCTGTTGGTTTGTAGGCCCCATGATAATCTACCAATAATTCCCGTTTAGCAGCTTCTATGGCAATTTTACGGTAATAATTCACCATCCACTGGTCATCTCTTTGCATAAAATCTACTTTTATTCCAGCCGCCCCCCATTCTGCAAACTGATCAAGAGCCACCTCCATTTGATTATCAAGAGTTTTCCATATTACCCAAAGAATAATACCTACTTTTTTTTCTTTAGCATAAGAAAACAATTCATTCATGTCAATATCCGGATTGATATCAAGGAGATTTCCAAGTTTATACCAGCCTTCATCAAGAATTATGTATTCTATTCCATATTCTGATGCAAAATCAATATAATATTTATATGTATTGGTATTTATTCCTGCCTTGAAATTTACTCCGTAAATATTCAGGTGGTTCCACCAGTCCCATGCAACTTTCCCAGGTCTTATCCATGAAACATCTTTTAGTTGGTTAGGTCTGGCAAGTCGGAAAACCATATCACTTTCTATCAAAGCGCCTTCATTTTCTGTAATAATAAAAACCCGCCAGGGAAAATTTCTCGTTCCATTAGTTTTCGCGAGAAATGGTTCTCTTTCGATAACAGGAACGTCCCGGTCGTTTTTTTGTTTAACCTGAAGAGGGGCTTTAGGAAAAATTGCCTGTAATTGTTGTGATGCGGTTGCTTTTAACCACATTCCAGGGTAATCAATAAGGTTTGATTCTGAAATAAGGATCTTGGGACCATCGGATGGAGCCAGCAATACAGGAAGGGAGCAAAACTCACCTTCTTTTATTTTACTTAAGTTATTAAAAATATATTTTCTCTCATTGTGAGAAAAAAAGCTTTCCTCTTTTGGGAAATAAATGGGATAATCTTCAGCAAATTCATAATTGGCCATTTCACCGGTAACAGTAATCTCATTATTAAATGAAGTTTGAAAACGATATGCAAAGCCATCATTATAAGCTCTGAAAATAAGAGAATAATGATTGCGAAAGCGAATTTGCAACTCATTGAAATGATCAGGAACAGATGAATTTTTCGTAGGAACAACAGGATAAATTACTTCATTTACCTTTCGCGTAAAATATGAACGAACAGATGGGGATTTTCCTGATTTTCCATCAATCTCTAAGAATATTTCTGAGGGCTTAATGATCAGAATATTATTATAAAAAACTGAAAATCTAATATTCTCATTTATGCTCACACGAACCTGGATCTTATTATCAGGCGAGGATACTTGGATATCTTTGGAATAAACTAAATTAAGAACTGAAAGATTTAATACCAGGCATAATAGAATTCGCTTTAAAAAATCAGATACTGATTTCACCAGAATAAATTTTAATTAAACAACTGTAAATATGATAATTACATTCTTTATTTTAAACTTATCATTTTTGTTTCCGTGGAACCCTCATAAAATTTACTTATTTTCTTTTGTTTTGGTTTGGCAGGATGAGGGTTTCAAAAGATTTAAATTTAGATAAAAACTTTAATGTTACAGATATTTATTCTTTTTTCATTTGAAATTCCACACCTCTTTCATGCAGATAGTTAATGATATAATTGTAGTTATCCGGATTTTCTCCGACATATTCAGGAGGATTGATCCCTTTTTCAGAAAACTTGCCTTCAAGGATCAGGTTCACAACAGCTGTGCATGTATAACCGGTTGTTCTGGCCATAGAAATGGTTTCTGTTATTTTATTATAGCGGTCAAGCAGGTTATAATTATAGGTTGTTGATTTACCGCTTTCGAAACCCTCAATAGTTATTCTCATTACTGTAAAATCTTCCTCTCCGGGATTAAGTTCCCATTTTGGAAATAAAAGTCTGGCTGTCAAATCAATTGGACGTATTTTTTTCCCATAGATATCCAGCTCATTATAAGAAAAAAATCCTGTTTCTCTTAATACTTTCAGGTATTCAATTGTGCCCGGATACCGAAGTGTTTTCTCAATCATATTTGGTATGTTCATGGTACGAATAAGTGACCTCAGACCATCTGAATTCCATGCCTCAAGAGTTCCAATCCCTTCAAATTGCACCAGTTCTGCATCGGATAATGCCTCACGGGTTACTAAAGCGCCGTTTTCTATATAACGAGCTGGCCTTACATATTCCTCTATAACGTCTATTGGAGAAAATACTGCTTTATACTCATATGGCCACTCCCTTATAACAGGTAATCCTCCAACAAGGCATTCAAACCTTTTTATATCCATTTTCCGGTTATGAAATCCAAGGATAATATTTCCCATTCCCGGGGCTATACCACAATCGGTAACAATGCATACCTTTTTTTTTCTTGCAAGTTCGTCCAGATTGGCAGGATCCTGGGGCATAAAGGAGATATCAACCATATCTTTGCCGGCTTCAATAACGTTTTTAACTGTATTATAGCCCATATAACCCGGAACAGCCCCAACAATTAAATCAAAATTTTTAATAAGCTTCAGCGTTGCGTCTGCTGTTGAAAGGTCAGCTTTGACTGTTTTTATGCCACTTGATTTAAGTTTATCAAGTACATCAGGATTGATATCAGCGGCTGTAACGTCATAACTCTTATTCAGGTCAAGGGTAATTGCTTTACCTATAAGGCCAGCTCCCAGTACAATTATTTTTTTCATAATTGATAGAATAAATTATTTGATTGTGGCAGGTAAAACATTGAATCATAGTGGTTGAAACATAGATTTTGATTCAATCTATCCTAATATTATCCCAACTATTGTAGCTGAAAGAAGCGATGCCAGAGTTCCGGCCAGCAGTGCTTTCATTCCTAACTGGGATAATAAAACACGCTTACCGGGGGCCAAAGATCCTATTCCCCCAATCTGTATTCCAATTGAGGCAAAATTGGCAAACCCACAAAGCATATAAGTTGCCATAATAATAGACTTTTGTTCAATAAACGCTCCGGCTTCCTTCATCTCGGCAAGGCTGACATAACCTATAAACTCTGTCATTATTATCTTTTCACCTAACATTCGCCCAACCAGTGTAATATCTTCAGTTGCAACTCCTAATAACCACATTAAAGGGGCAAAAGCATACCCTAAAATAAATTGAAGTGATAATGTGTCGTATTGACCATGTGTAAAACTGGATATTGTGTCATTTAAGGTTGTCCAATCACCGATTTTAGCAAATATATAATTGAACATGGCAATAAATGCAAGGAAAACAAGAAGCATTGCTGCTACATTTATAGCCAGACGCAGACCTTGACCTGTTCCATTTGAAATGGCATCTAATACATTTTTTCCAATTCGATCTCTTGAAATATCAATTTCTTTACTTATATCTTCTGTTTGGGGAATAAGTATTTTAGATATAACGACAACCCCTGGTGCAGCCATAATAGATGCAGTTAGAAGATGTTTTGCAAATAATAGCCGCTGGGCCGGATCATCTCCACCCAGGAAGCTAATATAAACAGCTAAAACTCCGCCAGCCAGGGTAGCCATTCCTCCCGACATAACCAATAGCATTTCTGAACGCGTCATTTTTTCAAGGTAGGCCTTTATCATCAGCGGCGATTCTGTTTGGCCAAGAAAGATATTTCCCACAACAGACAGGCTCTCGGCGCCTGATAACCTGAGCAAACGGGTCATAACCCAGGCCAGGGCATATACCACTTTCTGAATGATCCCAAAATAAAATAAAACACTTGTTAAAGCAGAAAAGAAAATAATTGTGGGTAAAATGGTTATTGCAAAATTTAACAATGGGGGTTCAATTTCGCCGGTGGCCATAGATTTAAAAAGGAACTTTGTTCCCTCATTCGTAAAATCAAGTATTTTTACAAAGATCTGTCCGATGAATTCAAAAAAGACCTGAATAAGATGCACCTGCAAGACACCAATAGCCAAAAGTATTTGAATGGTCAAGCCCGTTATGACAATTTTCCATGAAATTGCTTTTCGGTTGCTGCTGAAAACGTAGGCTATAAAAACCAGGACCATCATTCCCAGAAGACCCCTGATTAAAGACATAAAGCTAAATCCGCTTCCAAAAGCATCTTGATCCAACAAAACCTGCTTATGCCCCTTGTTGGTAATTGATACTGGTTTTTTGGCGATATCAACAGAGATGGAGTCAACTAATAAGAATTGTTGTTGAATGATCAGGCTATCTGTTATGACTGTATCACTATCGGATGATTCTTTCTGAGCATTAAGCAGGTTACAATTAATAAACAGGCCTAACATTAATAAAGGAAAAAAGAAAATTCTTTTCATTAGCTGGTTCGGTTATTCTTTTTTCCTGCGGTTAATTTCATCCCGAATTATCGAAGCTCTTTCATAATTTTCATTTTTCACGGCCTCTTCCAGCATTTTTTTAAGTTCCTGGACTGAAAGTTCCTTAAGCTCGTCACTTGGTTCATGTGATTTTGATTCGGTTGGATGAAACTTCTCCGGGGTTAGTTCTTCATCAAGTTCCTGATTTTCATCCAGGATAATCCCAGCTTGTTTAATAATCTCATCTGTTGTATAAATAGGGCATTTGAACCTTAACGCCAAAGCAATTGCGTCTGAGGTACGTGCATCCACCGACACCTTCCTGTTATCATGTTTACAAACTAATTTGGAATAAAAAACACCTTCAAATAAGCGATAAATAGTTACTTCCAGAAGATTGATATCAAAAGATTTTGCGAAATTGTGGAATAGATCATGAGTAAGAGGCCTTGGAGGATTCAATCCTTCAAGCTGAATAGCAATAGCTTGTGCTTCAAATCCTCCTATGATAATAGGGATTCTTCTGTTCCCCTGTTCCTCAGTTAAGATAAGCGCATAAGCGCCAGTTTGTGTCTGGCTATAAGAGATACCTAGTACATTCAATCTGATCTTACTCATTCAATTTTACAATTATTCTGGTGACTCAAGATTATCTTTCCATACAAATATAATGAAATCATTTTTACATGAAAGAGGGGTTTGAATTGATAATGGCTGAATGCATCAATACGGTTTTATATGATTAAATAAATTATGAATTTTATCACTCTTATTGCCTTTAATGTATTTGTATATCAATTAAAATTTATATTTTTGCAGTCCGAAACTTAAAATCGTGTCAGATGTATGCAATTGTAGATGTAGCAGGTCAGCAATTTAAGATTGAAAAAGGACAAAAAATATTTGTTCACCGGATAAACCAGAAAGAGGGAGAGATAGTAGATATTGATAAGGTTTTGTTAATTGAACAAGACACTGAAATTATCATTGGGGAACCTGTGATTAAAGGAGCCAGGGTTTCAGCTAAAGTATTAGGCCATCCCCGTGGAGATAAAGTAAAAGTTTTTAAACAGAAGAGAAGAAAGGGATACAAGGTTTTGAATGGCCATCGTCAAAATTTAACTCACCTTCTGATTGAATCTATTGATGAAAAAGTGTCTGCTAAAAAAGAACCAGAAAAGAAAATTGTTACACGTAAGGAGGTTTCCAAACCGGAGGTTAAAAAATCAGCAGAGAAAAAAACTGTAGTAAAAACAAGTACAGCTAAGGAAGCTAAACCAGAAGCTGCCCTACGAAAAGCAACAACCAGTACAACAACCGCGAAAACAACAACTGCAAAAAAAACTGCTTCAAAAAAGACAACTGTTACTAAAATCTCAGCTTTCGAAGAGAAGAGTGCACCGAAAACTACAACAAAAAAGGCACCAGCTAAAAGTGCAACTAAGAAAGAAAAAAAGTAAAGAATATTTGAAAATTGAATAATTATTAAAATTAAATAAAATGGCACACAAAAAAGGAGCGGGTAGTTCAAGAAATGGCAGGGAATCGGAAAGTAAACGATTAGGTATTAAACTATTTGGAGGCCAGATTGCTAAAGCAGGAAATATTCTTGTTCGACAAAGAGGTACTAAACACCATCCTGGTCAGAATGTTGGAATAGGGAAGGACCATACTCTTTTTGCCCTGGTTAAAGGACAAGTTCAGTTTACTAAAAAAAGAAGTAATAAATCATACGTTTCCGTTATTCCTGATACAAACTAGGTTATTAAATAAGGAATTTATTTTTCTCCTGTTTAATTTACTGCCGAAAAGCAGTAAATTTACAGGAGTTTTTTTATCTAATACTACCCAATAATTTACTTTTTGTTTATACTAAATTTCTAAACCCTTCTTTATGCTCAATATTAAATTTATCCGTGAGAACCGGGATCTGGTTATAGAAAGATTAAAAATTAAAAATTTCGATGCCAAAGAAATAATAAACGAAATTATCAGGCTGGATGATCTGCGAAAACAAACTCAGGCTGAGCAGGATAAATTGCAATCAGAAATTAATACTATTTCCAAAAAGATTGGACAGTTGTTTAAGGAAGGGAAAACGAAGGAAGTTGATATTTCCAAAGAGAGGTCTTTATTTCTTAAGGAGGAGGTTAAACAACTTCATAAGTCAATGCAGGATCTTGAAAAAAAACTTAATGACCTGTTAATCCAGGTTCCTAATATCCCTCATGAATCGGTAACGCCCGGTAAGGGAGAAAACGAGAATATTGAAATACGAAAATGGGGTAAAATTCCTGAACTAAATTCCGGAGCTTTGCCACACTGGGAACTTGGGAAAAAATATGATATTCTGGATTTTGATCTTGGTAATAAACTTACTGGTGCAGGCTTTCCTGTTTTTATGAACAAGGGTGCAAAGTTACAGAGGTCACTGATTCAATTTTTTCTTGACGAAGCTGTAAATGCTGGTTATAAGGAAATATTACCTCCGTTAATGGTTAATGAAGATTCAGGCTTTGGAACCGGTCAGTTACCTGATAAAGAAGGACAGATGTATCATATACCTTCCGACAATTTATATTTAATACCGACTTCAGAAGTTCCGGTTACTAATATTTACCGGGACGTTATTTTAAATGCAACTGATTTTCCTGTTAAGAATACCTCTTTTACACCATGTTTCCGTCGTGAAGCAGGATCATATGGAAAAGATGTTCGGGGACTGAACCGGGTACACCAGTTTGACAAGGTTGAAATAGTACAGATACAGCACCCTGACCACTCTTATAATACCCTGGATGAAATGGTTGATCATGTTGAGAGTCTGCTAATAAAACTTGAACTGCCATTCCGGATCATGAGACTTTGCGGAGGCGATATTTCATTTGCTTCTGCCCTGACTTATGATTTCGAAGTTTATGCGGCAGCACAAAAAAAATGGCTTGAGGTAAGTTCTGTATCCAATTTTGAAGCTTTTCAGGCAAACAGGCTAAAATTGCGATTTAAAGAATCAGGTGGAAAGAAAACACAACCGGCTCATACTTTGAATGGGAGTGCATTGGCCCTTCCCAGAATAGTTGCTGCTATACTGGAAAACAATCAAACCCCTGAGGGCATCTTAATACCCCAAATACTAACAGATTATACAGGATTTAATATCATTTGTTAACTGATTGGCGTGGATTTTAATTTTAATTAGAAAGCCACCTTCTTAGAGGGTAGATTTTTATTAAAATGGGGTGAAATTATCGTTTACAATATCCGAATCTGCTCCTTTTGTATTTGTTCATATATATGTCTGCAAATAACAGCTAATGATGAATCAAAAAAAGGCATATCTTTTTGCCGGCCTGGCAATCTTTTTCTGGTCTACAGTCGCAAGTGCCTTTAAAATTGCCCTGCGGTTCGTTGATCCTCTTAATTTGGTAATGTATGCCTCCATAACATCTTTTATAGTCTTATTGATTATCGTTTTGTTTCAGGGAAAGCTGATTAATCTATTGAATTATTCACTAAAAGATTACCGAAACTCGATGTTACTTGGTTTTCTTAATCCTTTTTTATATTACATCATACTTTTCAAGGCATATTCACTTCTCCCTGCACAGGTTGCCCAGCCCTTAAACATGATATGGCCTATTGTACTTGTATTTCTTTCAATACCATTGTTGGGTCAGAAGATCAAAGGGCGTAGTTTCATCGCCCTGTTTATCAGCTTTGTTGGAGTTGTATTTATTTCTTCTCAGGGTGATTTTATTCATATCGGGAATTCTGATACTGTTGGAATTTCACTGGCTCTTGTGAGTTCAATAATATGGGCACTGTTCTTTATTTTTAATGTACGGGACAAGAGGGATGAAGAATTGAAGCTGCTGTTGAACTTCTTTTTCTCCAGTTTTTTCATCGTTCTTCTTAATATATCAATGAACAATATACATTTACCGGAATTAAAAGGAATACTTACCGCAATTTATATTGGGGTATTTGAAATGGGAATTGCGTTTTTATTCTGGTTAAAAGCATTAAAATTAAGCCGTTCATCCGATTTAATCAGTAATCTTGTTTATCTTGCCCCTTTTTTATCACTTCTTTTTATTCATTATTTAATTGGAGAAAAAATATTTATAACAACTATTATTGGTTTATGTTTGATAGTATCTGGAATAATATTTCAAAGAATGCGTTCTAAATAAATCAGGCATAGAATTTGTAATATAAGGAGTCAATAAAAATGTAAATTATGAGATTCTATAAAAAAAGTACCGGCTTATTATTATTTGTTTTTCTTTTACCTCTTTTATTTACACACTGCAAGAAAGAAGATGTTATAATACCTGAAGAAACACCACTTGCAATAATGGCAAGGAATGAGTTTTTCTTGCTGATGAACGAATGGTATCTGTGGTATGAAAAAATACCGGTGGTTAATGTTGAAGATTACAATTCCCCTGAGCAGTTATTAGAGGCTATACGTTACGATTCGATTGATAAATGGAGTTATATTGCTCCTCTTGATGATTTTCTCAGCTACTATCAGGAGGGTGAATATGAAGGGCATGGTTTTGGTTATACGTATGATCAGGATGGAAAAGTATGGATCACTTTTGTTTTTGAAGATGGTGATTTTTATGAGAAGGGAGTTAAAAGAGGGTGGCAGATCATTAAAATAAATGGCAGCGATATTCAGCCATTTACAGATCTTTCTTCTTATATGAATGGTTCATCTCTGGGTACTGTTGATTATTTTTCTTTTTGGAAGCCTGGTGGCACATCAGCCGAAATTTCAAGTACCAGGAAAGTTGTAAAAATGAATACTGTCCTTTATTCAGATACAATTCATGTGGGTGGAAAAGTAGTCGGGCATCTTGTTTTTAAGAGCTTTATTGAACCTTCCATTGCAGAGTTAGACACTGTTTTTTCATTTTTTCAATCTGCCGGGATCCAGGAACTGATCCTTGACCTGAGGTATAATGGTGGAGGGAGGATGGATGTAACTATGAAACTTGCAAGCCTGATTTCCGGACCGGCAACAGATGGAAAAACCCTGGTAAAATATATACATAATAATAAAAAATCGAGCCAGAACTCAGTTGTTAACCTGGAAAATGAACCCCAGGCATTAAACCTGAACCGCCTGATTGTGATTGCCTCACAAGGAACAGCTTCGGCCAGTGAGGTTATTATTAACGGATTAGAATCACATATAAACGTTATTACAATTGGCGATAATACTTATGGGAAACCTGTTGGGATGTATACCTGGTCCTATGCTGACACCTATGCCTTTGTTCCGGTAAGTTTTAAGATGTCGAATGTTAATAACGTGGGAGACTATTATGATGGGCTTCAGGCAGATTCTTATATCGAAGATGGTTTGGAATGGGAGTTTTCTGACAGGAATGAACTCAGGTTAAAGGAAGCGATTTATTATCTTGAGACTGGTAATTTTACTGGCTCCCCTGGTCCGTTAAAATCTGGTAGATTAATGCCTGTTTTTCAAAAACAAGGCTTAAAGTTTGAAATTGGAGCTGAATAAACTTTTAATATTCACTTGGAGAAAGAACGTATAATATTAGGTGTTGATCCAGGAACAACAATTACCGGCTTTGGAATTATTAAAATATCAGCCAATAAACCTGAATTGATAACTTTGGGAGTAATTAAATTACAGAAATTTAAGGATCCTTACCTGAAACTCCGGGAAATTTTCAGCAAAACCCTTGACCTGATTGATGATTTCCATCCTGATGAGTTGGCAATTGAGGCCCCTTTCTA